>JAPXNX010000046.1:0-9012 GCA_033811795.1 Methanolinea sp.
CGTCCCGCAGATCTCGTACCCCTTCTCGGCAAGGCCGATGCCACCTTCGTACCCGTCGTACACGTAGACTGTCGGGGACCCGGACTCGCCGCCGCAGGGGACCGAGAGCCCCCCGATGTCCCATCGATCGCATAGGACGAAGAAGGGCATGACGGCGATCAGGGCGTGTTCCATCCCGTGGAGCCCCCCTGCAAGGTCACCGCCGCACCGGGAGACCTCGTCGCATGTGGCGGGGGGTATCTCCAGCCAGAGCGCCCGCGTTTCGAACCGGGACGGCGGGAGGTCGAGTGGTTCGATGCCGATGACACTTTCCCTCTCGATCATCTTGTACGCGGTGTAGTGCTCTGTCACCTCCACGTCCCCGAAGAAGAGGCGGGCACCCGGGAGGTCCCTGGCCGACCGCACGTCCAGGACCCTGATCGAGGTCGATTTCAGGGGCCTGGTGTAGTAGTCGACAACAACGGGGGTCACGCGGGCGGTCCGCGACTCGAGGTCGAGCTCCTCCACGCGGTACTGCTCGCCCTGGTGGAGGAGGATCGCACCCTTGTGGGCCTCCCTGTACGCCTGTGCCCGGTCGAGGGTCTCCAGGACGTGCCCGCCGCACAGGACGGCGAAGGTCTCGCGGGAACCGCCCTCGAGAGAGACCAGGTCTGCAGCCCGCCTGCTCCCCGCGTAGATCCACCCCCGCCGGGTCTTGCCGAGGAGCGCCTGCCCGGCGAGCGATGCGACGATGTCCGGGAGGGCCAGGGAGAAGAGGCCGCGCTCTGCATCGCAGTCCAGCGGGAGCTCGGCTGCGGCGCACAGGACCTGGCCCGAGAGGATGTATGGGTTCTCGAGGTCGATGATCGCGTGCTCCAGCGGGGCCCCGAAGAAGGCGGACGGGTGGCGCATGAAGTACTGGTCGAGCGGGTTGGCGGACGCGACGAATACGGCGAGCGCGTCCCTCCCTCCCCGCCCTGCGCGACCGGCCTGCTGCCATGCCGCCATCATCGTCCCGGGGAACCCGGAGAGGATCACGGCGTCGAGGGTCCCGACGTCTATCCCGAGCTCGAGTGCATTCGTAGAGACAACTCCCCGGAGGGCGCCCGACTTGAGCCCCTCCTCGATCGCCTTCCGCTCTTCCGGCAGGTACCCTGCCCGGTAGGACGCGACACTGTCCCGGAGCGCGTGCCTGGGCGACTCCGATGCGAACTCCCGCGTCCACGCGGCAACGAGTTCGGCTGTCCTGCGCGAGCCTGAGAAGCAGAGGGCCTGGAGGCCTGCCTCCATGCACCGGGCGAGTATCAGGGCCGAGTCGCGGTGCATGGACCGGCCTTGCGGCCACTCCCTGCAGGGGTTGTAGAAGGCGATCGTCCGCTGGCCGGCCGGCGACCCGTCGCGCGAGATCTCCTCGAACGGGACCCCGCAGAGCTTCGATGCAAACTCCCCGGCATTTGCCAGCGTGGCCGTGGAGAGGACGAATTGGGGGTCTGCACCATGGAACCGGCAGACCCGGCGGAGCCGGCGGATGAGGAGGGCGACGTGGGAGCCGAAGACGCCGCGGTAGCGGTGCGCTTCATCGATGACCACTGCGGAGAGCCCGGAGAAGAACCTGCTCCACTGGTGGTGCCACGAGAGGACATGGTGCAGTTCGTACGGGTTGGAGAGGACGATACGCGCTTCCTGCCGTATCCGTGCCCGCGCGGAGACCGGCGTGTCCCCGTCGTAGACAGCGCTCACCGTCCCGGTGGAAAAGCCCTCCTCGAGGGCCCGGAGCGCCCCGTGCTGGTCACGGGTGAGCGCCTTGGTCGGGTAAAGGAAGAGGAACGTCGAGCCCGGCTGCGCGATGAGCCGCTCGAAGACCGGGAGAGAGAACGCCAGTGTCTTTCCCGATGCCGTCGGGGTCGTGACAACGATGTTCTTTCCTTCCCGGAAAGCCTGCACCGCCTCGCACTGGTGGGTATACAGGCGAATGCCCCGGGAATCGATGAACTCCCGGATCTGCCTGGGAAACGGCGGTTCCACCGTCCCATAAGTTGGGTCCCGCGGCGGGACCTCCTCTGCGTGGACCCACCCGTCCCGGAGGCGGGGGTCGTCGCGGAGAGACCCGAGGGCACCTCCTGTCCCGGTCATGCCGCCTCCGCGAGGTGGAAGAAGAGGCGGGCCAGGGAGACCAGGTCCTGGCAGTTGTGCTCCACGATGGGGACAAGCGGGCCGGGGTTGTCGTTGATCGCGTAGGCCTCGTAGAACTCCGGGACCATCATGGAGGGGACGTCCTGGTCCCTCCTTACCCCGAAGAGCCCCCGCTCCAGGGTGCCGAGCCGGCAGTCGGAAAAACTGTTTCCGAACCTCCTCCTCGCAGGGTGCAGGACGTCGAAGTGTATACGTTCTGGTGCGAAAGGTTCGCCGTAAAGCGCACACCTCTCACGCAGGTAAGGGATATCAAATGCCCTGCCGTTGTACGTGACAAGGATATCTCTTTCCCGGACGTACTCACTCGTTGCAAGCAGGGCCGGGAGCTCCTCCTCCATGGTACGCACGAGGAACTGGTCCGACACGAGCCGGTCACCCTCCACGAATGCGAGACCAACGAGGATGATTGGCCTCTGGAATATCCCGAGCGTCTCGATATCGAGGAAGAGGAGGTTGGAGATGTCGAAGAGGCGGGCAGACCGGATGTGCCGGGCATGGGACGGCGTGTACCAGCGCGACACGAGGGAGAACACGTCGCCAGGCCCCCCATCCTCCAGGACCCGCAGGCACTCCCGGGCGGGGGCAGAGAACCGGCGGTGCTGGAGGAGATCGGGGATCGTCCGGTAACCCCTGGCCTTCAAGTAGCGTTCTGTCCGCTTACCGATCCCGTAGACGAGCGAGAGGTCGGAGAGCAGCGCCTTGCGGGCGGAACTCCTGTCCCAGGGGGGGATGCCGAGTGCATGCCGGCGCGATATGCAGTAGGCGTCACCCTCCGGTGTCCCGACAGTGCGGCCCGGGAAAACTTCTTCGAGAGCCATGCCCCGGTACAACCTCAAAAGGGCCGCCCTGTAATCGACAGCAGCGCGGTACTCGGACTCTGGCACGGGGGACCGGGAGAGGCTGGCCAGGGACACCCTGTCGTTCCGGACCACCGAATACTCCTGCGATGCGGTGACGCGGTCCCGCCAGAGCTTGCTGGCAGTCTCGAAGACCAGGGGCATGGTCATGGGGCGATGGAGGAGATATCAGGAAGAGATGCACTTGAGTGCTGACCGTGCACTGTGAAAGTGGATGGGGCAGGGTGGAGGGTGCCTCCCCGGAACAATCATTGGGATCGGGGTGCGAGAATACTGTGTCCGATTCACGCACCAGTGCCACGTGGAGTGGACAGGGGAGGCGGTGTGGCATGCCAGGTATCCGCGGTCTTCTCATAGACTTAGATGGAGTTGTCTATATGGGCGATGACCCAGTCCCAGGCGCGGCGGGTGTGATCTCCTGGTTGCAGGAGGAAGGGTGCCCGTTCCGGTTCGTCTCGAATAGTACGAGGAAGTCTGTCCGGGACATTGCACGCAGGCTCTCGGAAATGGGGATACGGGCGGGGCCGGACCATATCATCACGCCAGCGGTCGCGGCGGCTGGGCTCGCCCGCCAGAGGGGCTGGTCCAGGGCATTCCTGGTGACTGCTGCGGGTGTGAAGGAAGACTTTTCGGGCGCCGGCATCATGCCCTGCGAAGACGGGTGCGACTGCATCATCATAGGTGACTGCGGTGAGGGCTTCACCTACGGGTCCCTGAACAGGGCTTTCCGGCTCGCCCTCGATGGAGTCCCAGTACTTGCCCTCGAAAAGGACCGCTACTTCCGCGACACCGATGGTCTCTCCCTCTCGGCAGGCCCGTTCGTCGCGGCACTCGAGTACGCGACCGGCAGGGAAGTGGAGCTCGTTGGAAAACCGAGCCCCTCCTACTTCGGGACCGCCCTGGCATCCATGGGCCTCGAACCCGGGAAGGTGGCGATGGTCGGGGATGATGCAATCTCGGACGTGCAGGGCGCAATGGACACCGGGATGGCAGGCATCCTCGTCCAGACCGGCAAGTACTCGCCCGCCGCACTGGCCGGGTGCAGGAGACCGCCGACGGCAGTCCTTCCCTCGATTGCAGCGCTGCAGGAGTACCTGGAAGGGCATGGAAAGGAGTGGTAGCCGGTGAGCAGGCATCCCCTCGTCCCGGTTGCCCTGGCCGTTTCCCTCGCACTCGTCTCGGCCGGCTGCCTCGACATCCTCCCGTGGACGCATCCACCCGTCGTCTACCCCTCGATCGTGCCGGTGGAAGGTGGGAACATGCCCCGGCCACCGGTTTACACCTTCCCCTTCCAGGACTTAACCGTGACCATCGACGTCCCCGTGGACGCGGCAGTGTACGCCGGTGCCCGGGCCGCTGACAAGGGTGCACGGGTCTATGACCCTGATGTTACGGAAGACGAGTGGAGGGCGGGTATATACCGTGCCCTCATGGAGGATCCGGCCCAGGAAGGCTTCTTTGCGGGACTCGTCTCTGCTCTCCGCACGGTCAGGGAGACCCGGGGCCTCGACAGCGACGAGTATATTGAGCTCCTCTCGGTCTTCGTCCAGTCCATCCCGTACGAGACCCGGGCATCGTCCGAGCCCCGGTTCCCGGTCGAGGTCTACGTGGACGGTGCCGGTGACTGCGATGACAAGAGCCTCCTCCTCGCGTCCCTCCTCGCCCGGGAGGGTTTCCGTGCGGCACTCCTTTACTTCGAGCCGGAAGGGCACATGGCAGTCGGTGTGGGGTGCAGCGGCCCCGGGTACAGGGGGACGGGGTATGCATACATCGAGACCACGAACGTCTCCTTTGTCGGGGTGCCACCGCGGGAACTCGCCGGCGGGGTCCGCCTCGAGTCGTTCCCGTCGCTCATCCCCGTGGGGAGCGGGACCTCCAATTACACCCGCTGCACAGAGATTGAGGCGCTCTCCCGGGCCATGGAAGAGATAGGAGATGAAGCCGACTCCCTCCGGACCCAGATCCACGCGCTCGAGGAGACTCTCACACAGAAGAGATCGGAACTGGATGCCATGGGGGAGGAGATGAAGAGCGAAAAGCAGCGGGGTGACACCTCCGGGTATAACTCCCTTGTCGCACGGTACAATGCAGGGGTGAGGGAATACAACAACCTGCTGTCCGGGCTCTCCGGAAAGGTTGCCCGCTACAACCGACTCGTGGAGGTCTATAACACACTTGCTTCGCACCAGTACGACAGGAAAGGCATGTACGCGTGGCTCGTGTCGGCAGGAGACCCCGGATCCTTGGCGAGTCGATGGCAGGGCGGGGGTACGTTCACAACCGTTTAATCCTTTCCCCCCTAGATGTACCCATAAGGGAATGCCAGGAGGGAAGAGATGCTCGATATAGAAGATCTGCACGTGAAGATCGGGGACAGGGAAGTCCTCCACGATATCGACCTGCATATCGGGGAGGGGGAGACGCACGTGCTCATGGGCCCCAACGGGTCGGGGAAGACGACGCTTCTCCGGGCGATCATGGGGTTTTCCGGGCTCGAGGTGACGAGCGGGACGATACGGTTCAAGGGCAGGGACATCACGCACCTGCCCCTCAACGAACGAGCAAAGATGGGCATCGGGATGCTCTTCCAGCGCCCTCCTACCGTATCGGGCCTCAAGCTCGGCAAGCTCCTCGCCGTCACGTCCGGGGAGCGGACAGCGATGGTCAGCGAGTATGCGCGGTTCCTCCGCATGGACAACTTCCTGGACCGTCCCATAAACCTCGGGTTTTCCGGCGGCGAGATCAAGAGGAGCGAGGTCCTACAGCTCATGGTCCAGCAACCCGACTTCGTGATGCTCGACGAGCCGGAGAGCGGCGTCGACATCGAGAACATCGCCCTGATAGGAAACGCGATCGCCCGCCTTCTCGAAAAGGACGTCCACATCGTGAACCGGAAGAAAAGCGGCCTCGTGATCACGCACACGGGCTACATCCTGGACTACCTGGACGCTGACTTCGGGCACGTGATGTGCGACGGTGTGTTCCGGTGCCACGGCAACCCCCGCGAGATCCTCAAGGTGATCAAGACATCGGGATACAAGGAGTGCCTCGCATGCCAGAAGATCTAGGCCAGATGACCGACCTCTCCCCCGAGGACAGGGAGAGGCTGACCCTGACCGGCCTCGAGGTGGAGATGAAGAACAGGTCGGGGAGCTTCTTCCAGGTCGACCAGGAGATAAAGCAGTGGACGTCGCTCAACGAGGGTGTCGAAGTCCTCCCCATCGCCGAGGCGCTCCGGAAGTACGACTGGCTCTCAGGTTATTCCTGGAACCTCGTGAAGAAGGACAAGGACAAGTATACGCAGTATGTCGCAGACCAGCCGGAACCGCGGGGCTTTGCGATCATCGCCAGCAAGGGGAGCAGGACGGTCTATCCCCTCCAGGCATGCCTCTTCCTGGCCCGGACCCCGGTCCAGCACGTGCACAACATCATCATCGCCGAGGAGGGCGCGGAGCTCCACGTCATATCCGGCTGCGCCAGCGCCTCCTACACGAAGACCGGGTCGCACATCGGGGTGACCGAGTTCTACGTGGGGCGGGGCGCCCGCATAACCTCCACGATGATCCACAACTGGGGCGAGCAGATCAGCGTCTTTCCCCGGAGCGCCACCCGCGTCGAGGAGGACGGTGTGTTCATCTCGAACTACGTCTGCATGCAGCCTGTCAGGAAGGTACAGATGGCACCCTTCGTTGAACTGGCAGGCAGGAACGCTGTCGGCCGTTTCAGCAGCATCGTCGTCTGCACGCCGGGGTCGTTCATGGACCTCGGCTCTGTCGCACGCCTGACTGCCGAGGGATCGAGTGCCGAGCTCACCACGCGGGCGATCACGACGGGAGGGACGATCATCTCGAGGGGGAT
The DNA here is from genome assembly GCA_033811795.1 of Methanolinea sp. Taxonomy (GTDB): domain Archaea; phylum Halobacteriota; class Methanomicrobia; order Methanomicrobiales; family Methanospirillaceae; genus Methanolinea_A. The sequence continues at coordinate 6,888 of JAPXNX010000046.1, forward strand.
GATCGAGGGGGCATCCCGCAATACGAGGGGGCACATCGAGTGCAGGGGACTCATCCTGCGTGACGGTGTCATCCATGCCATCCCCGAGATCAAGGGCAGCGTCGTGGATACCGAGCTCTCGCACGAGGCGGCCGTCGGGAAGATCGCCCGTGAAGAGATAGAGTACCTGATGTCCCGCGGCCTCGACGAGGACGTGGCGACTGCGACCATCATCAGGGGTTTCCTGGACGTGAAGATAGCCGGACTCCCCGAGGCCCTCCAGGCACAGATCGATGCTGCGATCGACTCTGCCGAGAAGAGCGGGTTCTAGGGACTCGCCCGGGCTACGCTGCCCGGGAGACTCGCACCTTGAAGGAGAACGGGACATCGTGGCAAGAATGGAGAGAGATTCCGGGAGGAGGTGATTGTCCTGGCAGGGGACCCTTACGAGGGGGAGAGGGAAGCGATGGTCGCAAACCAGATCGCAGCCCGGGGTATCTGCGACTGGAACGTCCTCGACGCGATGCGGAAGGTCCCGCGCCACCTTTTTGTCCCGGCCGGGTTCGAGGGTGCCGCGTACAGGGACCACCCCCTCCCCATCGGTCACGGGCAGACGATCTCCCAGCCCTACATCGTCGCCCTGATGACCGGGCTCCTCTCCGTCTCCCCTGGTGACAGAGTCCTCGAGGTGGGTGCAGGGAGCGGGTACCAGGCTGCGATCCTCGCGACCCTCGGTGCCGAGGTCTTTTCCATCGAGCGGATACCGGAGGTCGCGAGGATCGCCGAGGAGAACCTCCGGAAGGCGGGCATCTCAAACGTCCATGTCATCGTGGGGGACGGGACCCTCGGCTATCCCCAGCGCGCACCCTACCAGGGGATCATCGTCACTGCTGCAGCACCGGCAGTCCCAAGCCCCCTCGTGGACCAGCTCGCAGAGGGCGGGCGCCTTGTCGCACCGGTCGGAGGCCGCGACGTCCAGGAGCTCGTGAGACTCGAGAAGCGGGGGGGCGAGATCATCAGGACGTCCCACGGCGGAGTCGTCTTCGTCCCGCTCCTTGGGGAGCACGGCTGGGAGGGCCAGGCATAAAATGGCATGGTACGACGTGACCCGCCCCATGAGGGAGGGGATGGCCGTCTATCCCGGGGACCTGGAGCCTGAGTTCCGGCAGGAGGACAGGGGGAAGTACTTCCTGTCCGACCTCCGCATGTCCACGCACAGCGGCACCCACGTCGATGCCCCCTCTCACTACATCAGGGGTGCTGAGTCCATCGACAAGATCCCGCCTGAGAACCTCATCGGGAGATGCAGGGTGATCGAGGTCCCGGGGAGGGGCTCGGTCATCGACACTCCAGGTATCGTCGGTACCGGTGTAGAGAGGGTCCTTTTCAAGACATGGTACTCGGGCGAGGAGACGTTCCTGGAGGACTACCCCGGGCTCTCCGCCCGGTGTGCGGCGGACCTTGCAGGTGCCGGTGCAAAATGCATCGGTATCGATTCACCGTCGATCGAACCGTTTTCCGGGGATGGGACGGTCCATCGCACGCTGCTTGGTCGCGGCGTTGCATTGGTCGAGTTCCTCGACCTCTCCCCTGTCAGGCCTGGAGACTACTGGATGGTGGCGCTCCCCCTCCGGCTGGAAGGGCTGGACGGGTCGCCGTGCAGGGTCCTGCTCGTGGACCCATGGAAGGTGTAATGACATGGATATCCTGAAGGATGCAGTCAGAAAACTGGAGGAACTGACCCGCGGCTCCGGGTGCGAAGACGGGAACATCGTCCTTTCGGTCAACCCCGACAGGGCCGTCTGCCAGTTCGAGAAGGGTGCATGCATGGAGGCGGCATTCGGGGGGACGACGGCTGAGTTCATCACGTTCGAGCCGACGCGGGGTATCACCCGCCTCACGTTCCTCTTCGGGGCGGCACTCGAGAGACCAGTGCACAGGGCTGCAGCCTGTGCCATCATCAACGTCATGACGGGGTTCTTGTGCATCTCGCGGACCAGGCTTTCCTGCGACCCGGAATGCCATGCCGCCTGCATGAGAGACCTCATCGAGAAAGTTGGGGCGAGAGAGGTGAGTGGTCTGCACGTTCCGGTCAATGCCCTTGCGGCACTGCCGCACCACGCGGATGCCCCCGGGGGTGGGGGAG
>JAPXNX010000047.1:0-8992 GCA_033811795.1 Methanolinea sp.
GCCCGAGTCCAAGGCCGATCAACATGGAATGCACCTCCCGACGATGACGGCCACCGGGTGGTCCGGCTTCCAGACGTGGCCGCTGCCGAGAGGGCTCGCGTGTGAGACCTGGACGAGGACGGCCTCCTGGAATATCCCCAGTCCCCTCATCAGGGATATGGCAGATGTGAGAGTCTCGATTTTCACTGCATTGACGACGATGGAGCGGACTTTCAGCCCGGCTAGGAGGGTGAGGATGCGGTCCATGTCCCGGGAACCTCCCAGGAATGCCGCATCCGGCCGGGGGAGCCCCGGTATCAGGTCGGCCGCGTTTCCCTCCACGAACTCGACATTGGTCACACCCGCACGCTCTGCTTCCCTTCTTGCATGCTCGATAGCTTCGCTCCTCCAATCGATAGCACAGACGCTCCCAGCCTGCCGGGCCGCGTGTATCGAGACCTTCCCTGTCCCGCAGCCTATGTCCATGAAGAGGTCGCCTGGACGCAGGTCCAGCTTGAAGAGGGTGACAGCCATCACCTCGTCCCTGGTCGGTCCCCCGGGAAGGCTCATCGAGGATCACCTACCAGTTGGGTCCTTGGAAAGTATTAACTCTTGTATTTTCAAAATAGCGGGAAAATTGGGTTGTTGAAGGGGGAACACGTCGTTTCGGATATGGACACCCGAAACTCTCATAATAACTTGCGTTCACAGAGCCCCTGACGAAAAATACGAATGGGGTTTTCATCCCCGGGCCAGCCACGCGGAACGGCAGAGAGAGAAAGACAAGACCGGGTTTTCTGGGGTTGTCACAAGGGGGGGACAAGGCCTGGTTCGCCTTCCCGGTAGAGCCTTACCACGTCCCCGATGACGATGACAGCCGGCGGCCTGACCCGGCGTTCCTGCGCGAACCCAGCAATGGTGGCAAGCGTCCCAGTGGTGACCCGCTGGTCCGGCCGCATCCCCCTCTCGATGATGGCGACGGGTGTACCTGGGTCCCGGCCATGGGAGACAAGGTTTTCCGCAATCGCGGCAAGGTTCTTGATGCCCATGAGGATGACGAGCGTCCCCATGTTACCTGCGAGGTTCTCCCAGTCTATGGCCGACCCCTCCTTTCCCGGATCCTCGTGCCCAGTCAGGATAGTCACGGTGGATGCGTATTTCCGGTGGGTAACCGGTATGCCGACGGCTCCAGGGACTGCTATGGCGCTGGTGACACCGGGGACGAGTTCGACAGGAATCCCGTGCTCTCGCAGGGCTTCGAGCTCCTCGCCGCCCCTCCCGAATAGAAACGGGTCACCTCCCTTGAGGCGGACGACCTTCTTCCCTTCCAGCGCCCGGGTCACCATGAGCCTCTCGATCTCGTCTTGTTCGAGGGTGTGCCGGCCACCGAACTTGCCGCAGTCGACCTTTTCAGCCCCCTCCGGGAGGCTGGCGAGGATCTCCACGCCCGGGAGCTGGTCATAGAGGATGACGTCTGCCTCCTCCAGCACCTGTTGCGCCCGGAGTGTGAGCAGGGACCTTCCACCCGGACCTGAACCGACAAGAAACACTTTCCCCTTCATTTTTTCAACCCCAGTTTCTCGTACGCCTCCCTGACAAGGGGGGCGGCATCGGCTCCAAGTTCCCTGGCGAAGGCAAGGGCAGACCGCCCGTCTGCACAGATGCAATCCTTCCTGACTGACCTGTCCCCCGCAAGGGAGAGTACTTCTGCATGCAGGTGGCCCCGGTCGCAGTAGATCCCGAGTGGTGTGAAGCACCCCCCACCTATCTCCTCCATGACTATCCTCTCGAGTCCGATATCACGCCGTGTCGGTGGATGGTCCAGGAACTCCGCGATCTCCCCGGCAGTCTCCCCCTCCCTGCTCACCACCGCGATCGTCCCCTGGTTCGGCGACGGGACAAAGGTCTCCGGTGAGAGGCGGGTGCCGGGGAGGGAGAACCCCAGCCGCTGGAGTCCCGCCTCGGCAAGGACGACCGCATCGAACTGCCCCTCTTTCAGCTTGCGCAGCCGCGTATCAACGTTTCCCCTGAGCGGTGCAACCCCGATATCCGGGTAGTGCTTGAGCAACTGCGCCCTTCTGCGCGTACTCGATGTGCCAATGACCCTTATCTCGTGAAACGGAACAGTGTGGACGAGAAAGTCGGCAGGGGAGTCGCGTTCGAGGACTGCGCACGTGACAAGTCCTCCCGGTCTCTTCGCCGGGATGTCCTTTGCGCTGTGGACAGCAGCATCGATCTCACCACGCAGGAGTGCATCGTCGAGTGCGCGGACAAAGACACCCTGCCCGCCTATCTCATGCAGGGGCACACCGGTCACGGTGTCACCGAGGGTCGAGATGACAGCCTTCTCCGCCCCGATCCCCTTTTCTTCAAGGAGTGCAATCACCTTGTCCGCCTGGGCGAGTGCAAGCGCACTGCCGCGGGTTCCAATCAGGAGAGACATTGCCTGTATGCCGTGCAGATGGTCTCCACGTCCGTCCAGGTGTGCGCCGCGGAGAGGAAATTGGTCTCGAACTGCGATGGTGGCAGGAATATCCCGGATGCGAGCATCTTCTCCCAGAACTTCCGAAACGCGGCCGTATCGCACTCCTTCGCCTGCCTGTAGTCGCGCGGTTCGCCGTCCCTGAAAAACAGCTTGAACATCGAGCCCAGGCGGACGAAGGACCCACGGCCGGTACCGGAGACGGCATCACCTATCGCCCGCGTCTTCTCTTCCAGGTCTCGGTAGAGTCCGGGGTGGTCGTGGATCCACCGGACCGTCGCCATCCCGGCAGCAAGGGAGAGTGGGTTCCCCGAGAACGTCCCGGCGTTGTAGACCGGGCCCTGCGGTGCGACCATCTCCATGATCTCTCTCCTGCCACCGAACGCACCGATGGGAAGACCTCCCCCGATGACCTTGCCGAGCGTGGTGATGTCAGGGACGACACCCCAATGCCGCTGGGCGCCCCCGATGCCGACCCTGTACCCGCAGATGACCTCGTCGAAGATCAAAAGGACGTCATGGGCCCGTGTGATCTCCCTCACTCCCTGGAGGTACCCATCATCCGGCAGGACGGGGCCGATGTTTCCCATCACCGGTTCGATGATGAACGCAGCGACGTCTTCCCTGTGGGAGAGCAGGTCTTCCAGTGCCTCGGTATCGTTGTAGGGAACCTGGAGCGTGTGGGAAGCGACTTCGGGCAGGACCCCAGCCGAGTCCGGGATGCCGAGGGTCGTCGCGCCTGAGCCGGCCTTCACGAGGACCGCGTCGTGGGCGCCGTGGAACCCCCCCTCGACCTTTACGATGTCCTTCTTTCCGGAAAAACCGCGTGCCACCCGGATTGCGGCCATCGTGGCCTCGGACCCGCTCGATACGAACCGGACCATGTCCATGCCCCGGTGGTCGCAGCAGAGGGTCTCTGCAAACTCCACTTCGATCGGGGCCGGCGTCCCGTACAGCCACCCGTTTTCGGCCTGCCTGGCAATTGCAGCCCGGACTTCCGGGTGAGCGTGGCCGAGGAGGAGCGGGCCATATGCCATGCAACAGTCGACGAGTTCCTGGTCGTCGACAGTGTACAGCCGCGACCCACCGGCCTGCCGCGTATAGAAGGGATACGGGGCGATCGCCCGGACAGGGCTGCTCACGCCCCCTGGGATCAGGGTGCGCGCCCTTGCAAAATAGTCACTGCTTTTCATCGAGCCACCGCGCTACGTCCTTTGCAAAGTACGTGATGATCAGGTCTGCCCCCGCCCTCTTGATGCAGGTCAGGGTCTCCATCGCGACGTCCCTCAAGGAGAGCCAGCCGTTTGCAGCAGCTGCATTTATCATCGCGTACTCGCCGCTGACCTGGTAGGCGGCGACCGGGACCCCGAGTGTCCTGACCTCGGCGAGAAGGTCGAGGTAAAACCCGGCTGGCTTGACCATCAGGATATCGGCGCCCTCGTCGAAGTCGAGCATCGACTCGAGGACCGCCTCCCGAAAGTTCCCCGGAGGGACCTGGTACGTCGACCTGTCGCCGAACAGGAAACCGCTGTCGGCCGCGTCCCGGAACGGCCCGTAAAGGGCGCTCGCAAATTTCGTCGAGTATGACATGATCGCAACATCGGTAAAACCCTCCCGATCGAGGGCTGCCCGGACCGACTGGACAACCCCGTCCAGCATGCAGGACGGCGCAACGATATCCGCCCCGCTCTCTGCATGCGAGAGGGCGATCTTGTCCATCAGGTCGAGGGAGGGGTCGTTCAAGAGGTCCGGGCCGTAGCGGGTCTGGCCCGCGATGCCGCAGTGGCCGTGATCGGTGTACTCGCAGGCGCAGACATCGGTGATGACAGCCATCATGGGGACCTCTTTCTTGATAGCCCTGACCGCTTTCTGGACGACGCCGTCGGGATCGAAGGCACCCGAGGCATGCGCGTCCTTTTCCCGCGGGATTCCAAAGAGGAGGAGGGCCCGGATACCGGCATCCCACAGGTCACGGGCGATACCCCCAGCCTCGGGCAGGGGGTACCGGAACTGGCCTGGCATCGACGCGATGGCCTTTCTCTTCTGTGCAGTCTGGTCAATGAATATGGGTGCAACGAGGTCACTCTTCGAGATGGCAGTCTCCGAGAGCAGTGGCTGGAGGACTCGTGCACGCAGCCTTCTCATTCTTCTCTTCGGGAACACAGTTTCTCACCCCTGGTGATTGCTGCGACCAGGGCCTCCGCCCGGTCGAGGTCGCCCTCCTCTGCGCACAGCCTGATGGACATAGTGACGTCAGAGAGGAGTTTTTTTGCAAGGACCCGCGAGAGGTCGTCGACGATCTCCCGTGTTCGTTCGTCGGCATTTCCCATCCGGGCGATTGCCCGGTCCCTTTCCCGGAGGCGGATTGCCTCCGCCCACGTGTGGAGCGCGCCAAGAGCGTCGTCTGCAGCATGGCTGTTGAGGAGCCGGATGAACCGTACCAGTTCTTCCTCGATGAACTCCTTCACCTTCTGGGCCTCGGACCTCCTCGAGTCCATGGTCTTTTCGCTGACGCCTCGGAGGTCGTCGATGGTAAAGAGGGAGACTCCCCGGATATTCCCGGCACCATCCTCCACGTCCCTTGGCTGGGCGATATCGATGACAATCAGGGGCCTGGGCCTGTTCTCGTGTGGCCAGCACCGTGCTGCCATCACCTCCTCGAGCTGCTCGCAGTGGATGACCGGGTGGGGCGCCGCGGTGCACGATATGACCACATCCGAGAGTATCATGTACCGCGGCAGGTCTTCGAACCTGACAGCCCTCCCCCCGATCTTTTCAGCCAGGATCTCGGCACGGGAGTATGTCCGGTTAGCGACGTAGATGGCAGTGAGGTTCTTTTCTGCCAGTGCCCGGGCGACCAGGCCTCCCATCTCTCCGGAACCGATAACGAGTATGTGTTTTCCTTCAAGCGTCCCGAGCCGCTCTTCGGCAAGCTGGACCGCCGCGGAACCAACGGAAACCGCGCCGCGGTTGATCCGTGTCCTCCTCCGCGCTTCGACCCCTGCGTGCAAGGCTTTGTTTATGCAGATCTCGAGGACAGGGCTTGCACACCCTACCTCCATCGCCTGCATGAGTGCAGATTTCATCTGCCCGAGGATCTGGTCTTCCCCGACGATCATCGAGTCGATTCCGCACGCAAGCTCCAGGAGGTGGCGGAGGGCACCGGTGCCGGAGAACAGGTAATAATCCTTCCAACCTGCCGCTTCAAGGAAAGACGCGAGGATACCGTGGTCGCCGTTGACGATGACCTCCACGCGGTTGCAGGTCTGGACGAGGACGACACCCCTGAACCTCTCCCTTGCCTGTTCCAGGAATGCCCGTTCGTCGGGAAACCGCATCTTTTCCAATACATCGGCCGTGGCAGTGTGGTGGCTGACCCCTGCGACAGCGACCGGGACCTGGAGGGAAGCTCCACCCTCGGTCATCATTTCAGGTACCTCCCTGCGATCAGGGACCAGGCATACGTCTCTCCCCGCGAGAGGGCAGCCCAGACATCCCGGTCCTTCAGGACTTTCCAGACGATCTCCCTCCGGGCTGAAGCGTCCGGCTGGAACTCCCTGAGATAACCCCTCAGCTGTTCCTGTATGCTGATCATCTGGTCCAGGTGGGGGAGAGTCTCTTCCAGGTGCTCGCGGAGGAAACGGGAGACGGCAGGGCTTGCACCGGCCGTACTCACTGCCAGGAGAAAGTGCTCCCCCCTCACGACCGACGGGATAAAGATGTCCCCACTCTCCCCCTCGGCATTGTTGAAGAGAACCCCCGCCCTCCTGCATGCCTCGCCTATTCTGTTGTTCAGTCTGGCATCCGGAGTCGCGGCGACAGCACAGAATACACCTTCAAGCAGGGAGGAGAGGGTCTCGTCAGGGATCCCGTCGAGTTCGACCGTGACCCGCGTGACGGGAAGATCCACGAGTGCCGGAGAAAAAGACCGTGAATATACCACGACGGTGGCCTCTGGTGCAAAAAAGGCTGCCTTGCGGGCACCGACGTCACCTCCTCCGAATATTGCGACCTTCCTTTGGGAAAAGTCCACGAGGAGTGGGATCATCAGTATAGGTGTAGATCGGTCTTTTCATTAAGGTGTTGGGACAGGTCTGGCCGCCTGCAGGGTGAGATGCTCCTCCACTGATAGCAGTTCTTACAAAGTGCCAGCAGGACGCAGGTCCTGGGGCAGGCGAGCCCTACCCAGATGGTCTCTCTTGTCTCTGGAAGGACAGGGGTTGAGGTGCCACCAAAAGACGACCCCGGGGGTGTTTTTCCTGTGATGATGATGCCAGAAAGACAACCGTGGAATTTGAAGCGGAATTTAACGAGATTCTCATCGATCCCGAATGCAAGGGCGTTCCAAAGGAGATTTCGCGATGACCAGGGAGGTCGATGCAAGAAGGGTACAGTCCCGCTGGAAGACCGTATCGCCTATTACGTACGACATTTCATGTTCAGACCTGTTGACGGGCGGATTATTGAATTCATGCAGAAGAAACAGACGTTTATTCTGATGACAAATGTCCTTCGTTTGGATGTGGACGGCATAGCCATCCCAAAGCAGCATAAGCAAAATCCTGTAGTGGAGTGTATCTTCTGGCCGATGAAGCTCTCGGTCATAGCGCGACTCATCCAGCCTGATGACCCTCTTGGGATCAGGGGACTTATGACGATTCTGTATGTACTGCGACCGCACGACGACCCGCCGATGCGTTTTGTAACCGGCACTCGCTCTGGCTGTTGTGGCAGCAATCACTCTCCCCAGCCTCTCGTTCCATCCAAGTGGAGAAATGGTCTTCCCATGAGCCTTGAATATCCGGGTCACTGGCATGAACAGACTTTAGTAGGAACCTGACTTTGTCACTTTATTGCGGAACAGGGCTTTTAAAAAAAAGTTGTTGGGAGGCTGAACAGTTACAAAAAAGAGATATATTTTTTCGGGAACTTCTTTTACCCTCCCTACTTTGGTCTCAACTGATGGCAGGACTTGCCCATCATGCCTGCTTGTTCAGGACCTTGCGTTCATGAGTTATGACATACCGGATAAAGGTATCGGGGCTCCCGAAATGCCCGGCCTCAAGCATAGTCTCGCCGCCAGGATCTGAGCGGAACATCCGTACAGGACCGCCCTCTCCAGGTGAATAGGAGTACCTCACTTCGAGAGGATGCTCAGGGCCGTGCAGCCCGGGATGATGAGAGGAGTTATACGCGAATGCGACTGCCCACGCTGTGTTCTGAATGTCAACAAAGACCGAACCGACAAGTTGCTGGTTGTTGTGTCTTACCATGACTTCGTTCTCGAACTTATCGATCGCCTGTTTTGTTGAAAGTTCAGGATTCATACCATAGAATTTCGACATTTTATACCTCCATTCTTCTTTTGTTCGACAGCTTTACTCCTCTCATTCAGTGCGAATGAGGAGGCAGCCCTCCATGGCTGTGACGTGCAACTCGATGATGATCCGGTCCCGAGGCTGTTGCGGGATCGACATGAATGGTCGCATCGGACAGATACCGAAGATCGTGGAGCAGCTCGTGCCGGAACTCCTGAGCAATCTCATGACACTCTCCCACCGAAATTGAGGAGTCAACGGTAATGCTGACTTCGGCATGGAGCCGGTGTCCAAGCCACCGGACCTTGACATCGGTGATCTCATTAACCCCTTTCACGTGATCGGCTGCGTGGCGAATCTCTTCGGGGATTGCGGGATCGACCCCGTCCAACAACCGGGTAAAGATGGTTACCGCAGATTTCACGACAATGCCGAAGATCGCGATAGTGATGAGAAGGCCGATTATGGGATCGGCGAGGGGGAACCCGAAGTACACCCCTACTGCACCGATTAGGACCGCAAGGCTAGTCAGACCGTCAATCCGGGCATGTTGGCCATCGGCCACGAGCGCCGCACTGCCAATCTCATTACCGATCCTGATACGGAGCTGCGCAACCGCTTCGTTGCCGACAAATCCGACGATTGCGGCGGCTGCAACCGCCCATAGAAAGGTCACCGGCCGCGGGGAAATGATTCGATCGATGGATTCGTATCCGGCAACAAGGGCCGAGAGGAGGATGATGAGGACAATGATGACCCCGGCGAGATCTTCGAACCTCCCGTATCCGTAGGTGAATTTTCCTGTCGGTTTCCTCCGGGCGAGGAGAAATGCACAGAGGAGCGGAATTGCGGTGAGCGCGTCGCCAAAGTTGTGGATGGTATCAGCGAGGAGCGCAACGCTCCCGGACCAGCAGACTATGACAACCTGGAAAAGCGCCGTGATGACCAGACCGATAAACGACCACTTGACCGCCCAAATGCCACGGTCGATCGTAAAGAGGGAAGGATCCACTACACCGTGCAGGTGGGGTTGCCCATGAGACATACCACCGGTATCGCGACCATGGCCAGGGCCATGATCATAACCGTGGATATTCCTGTCGTCATGGAGATCCTGTGCCATAACCTCAACCCCCTCCATCGGGTGGAGGGAAATCGTCGGTCTCTCCCTTTTCATCGAACGGATGCACGGGGATCGTCATACCGCTTTCCC
>JAPXNX010000048.1:0-8976 GCA_033811795.1 Methanolinea sp.
GGTCGCGCGAGTGGGTGCGGATGCGCAGGGGTGTCGGGTGATCGGGGAGGACGGCGATACGTGCCCGGCAGCCTTCGAGGATCGTCCCGACCAGTCCGTCCAGGCGCTCGATGGCGCTGACCTTCTCCTCGAGGCTCCCGAGGTGGCCCGCCTCGTCGGGGGCCTCAACGTGGACGTACACGAAATCGATGCGGCGGAGCGCGTCCAGGGCGTAGCGGGCCTTGGCCTGGTAATCGGTATCGAGGTAACCGGTCGCGCCCGGGACGACGATCACCTCCATCTTTGCGCACCTCGCAATCCCGCGGAGGAGGTCGACGGCCGATATGACCCCGCCCGATATCCCATACTTCCCGGAAAACGGTGCGAGTGCCGGCGCCCTCCCGCCGCTCCAGGGCCAGATGTGGGTTGCGGGGGGGAGTCCGCGGGAGATCCTGGTCAGGTTGACGGGGTGGCGGGCGAACACCTGTCCGGAGGCCTCGATGCAGGACCGGAGGACCTTCGCATCGTTCCCTTCGGGGAGGTTCTGGCCGATCTCCCTGCCCACGATGTCATGGGGCGGGACTGTCCTCGCGCCCCCTCCGCCCGGGAGAACGAGGACGTTCCTGTAGCTCACGCCGGGAAAGAAGCGGACCGAGGGGATCTTCTCCTGCAGATCGGAAAGGAGCGCCGCCCCTTCCGCGCTCGATATGTGCCCGGCGGAAGAGTCGGCCATGGCCCCGTTCCTGATTGTCACCAGGTTGCAGCGGTACGCGATCTCCGATCCCGCGAGGTCGATCCCCATGCTCGCGGCTTCGAGCGGGCCCCTGCCGGTATAGCATTTCCGCGGGTCGTACCCCAGGATCGAGAGGTTCGCTATGTCAGAGCCTGCCTCGCATCCCGGCGGGATGGTGCGGAGCATGCCGCAGCACCCTTCTTTCGCGATGCGGTCCATGTTCGGGGTCTCAGCATACTCGAGGGGTGTCTTGCCCCCCAGCTCCTCGAGGGGCTCATCTGCCATCCCGTCCCCGAGGACCAAGACAAACTTTCTCTCTCTCATTGTCCTCCAAACAGTGTGATCAGGCCCAGGAGGGGCAGGGTCGTGATGGCCGCGGCCACGAAAGCACCGCCGACGATCGCAAGCAGCGCCTCCCGGAACCGTATCTGGAATACGAATGCCGCGGCGCACCCGCTCCACGTCCCCGTAGCAGGGACCGGGAGCGCAACGAAGAGAAAAAGTGCCGGTGCGCCATAGCGCCGGATCGCCTCCTCGTGCCGCCCTGTCCTTGCAAAGAGCCAGGAGAAGAAACGGTCCATGGTCTTCGAGCGGGCCCGGAGCCACCCGGACACCGCGTCGAGCAGGAGCAGGAGCGGGACGACGGGGAGGAGGTTCCCGATCATCCCGAGCACGAACGCGGTCGCGGGTGGAAACCCATAGAGGATGGCAGTGGGAATGGCGTACCGTGCCTCGAAGAACGGGAGCGCACCAAGCGCGACGACAACGAGGGCGGAAAGGAGGTCCATCTTCTACTCCAGCATGGCAGCGACTGCCCTCTCCACACTCTCGCGCGACCCGAGAGGCGGCTTCCACCCGAGCGACTTCAATTTCTGTATCGAGAGCTGCATCCGGGGGACATCGCCGACCCAACCGCGTTTTCCGCCGGTGAAGACGTACTCGACTCCGGACAGGCCCATCGCCTCCACGACGAGGTCCGCGATGGAACGGACGTCTATCCAGTCCTCGGAACCGATGTTGAAGACATTCACCCTGTCCGAGGCGTGGCCTGCGGCATAGAGCATGGCATCCACGCATGCGCCGACCTCCAGGTACGACTTCGACTGGCGGCCGTCTCCGAGGATCTCGAGCCGCCGCGGGTCAGAGGAGAGCTTCTGGATGAAGTCGTGGATGACCCCGTGGCCGCCCCTCTTCCCGACGATGTTCGCAAACCGGAATATCCAGGCTTTCATCCCGAAACTGTGGCAGTACGCAGAGATCAGCGCCTCGCAGGAGAGCTTGGTGGCCCCGTAGACCGAGACGGGCTCGAGGGGTGCATACTCCTCCGGGGTCGGGATGACCTTCGCGTCGCCATACACGGTCGAGGTCGAGGTGAAGACGATCTCGGGGACGCCGGCCATGCGCATCGCCTCGAGGACGCGCCAGGTTGCGATGATGTTCTGGTTGACCTGCGAGTCCGGGGCGAGCGCCCCCTGCCGGACGTCGGGGTCCGCGGCGAGGTGCCACACCCTCGCCGTTCCGGAGAGGGCGGACTGCCAGCCGTCTCCGAGGAGATCGGCCCTGACGAACCGGACCCCGCCCCCGGAGAGGTGGGCGGAGAGGTTCTCCTCCGAGCCGCTCCGCAGGGAGTCGACGACGACAACCGACTCCCCCCGTGCGACGAGTGCGTCCACGAGGTGGGAACCGATGAACCCCGCACCCCCTGTCACCACGCAGGCCGCCATATCCTAAATATATGTGCCATTTATGTATTAGGAATAGTGTTATGTTCATCGGGATAGACCACGGGACATCCGCGATGCGGTTTTCAGGCGGGCCAGGCCACAGGTTCAAGGTCAGGAGGGAGGACGCCGTTGGATTCGAGATGCATGATCTCGAGGCGATATGCCCCCTGGAGGATATCGAGGGCATCGCGCTCTCGTACTCGATGGGGGACAACTTCTCGGAGATAACTTCCGTACAGAAACTGTCGAACCGGGGACTCGTGAGCCGGGACGGTGCCGGCAAGCACATCGGCGGGGGGACGAGGGTCTTTGACCGGGTGGCCGGGAGCGCGATCCCTGCTGTCGCGGTCCCGGGCCTCCACCGAGGGTCTCCGACCGATCCCCGGTTCAACGTCTATTCGCACCAGGCGAGCCCGGAAAAAGTCGGCATCGCGTTTCGGGCGGCACGGGACCTCGGCACCGATGTCGTCGTCTCGGACATCAGTTCGAACACGGTCACCCTGCTCGTGAAGGGTGGGAGGCTCGCCGGGGCCATCGATGCGTGCATCTTTGCCCCCGGGACAGAACACGGCGCCCTGGACGTGGATGCCATCCGGAAGATCGACCGGGGGGAGATCACGGCGAACCAGGCCTTCCTGTCAGCGGGCGTGAACCACACCCTCCCCCCGGGGGAGAGACTGCCTGCACTGGCGCTCTTTGCAGCGATGGAATGCGCTGCGCTCCTCGTCCTCGCCCCGGGCGCACGGGTGGCCCTCGCGGGGGGCATGGCCCCGGCCGTCGGGAAGGCCGTGGAGACGCTCCTGGAGAGGGACATCGCACTCTACGACGAGTGGTGTGCCGCCGACGGGCTCTCGCTCATCGCAGAAGAGGTGTTCTCCCGTGGCGCCAGGACAATCCTCGGTCTCTCCGTGAGCCGGTGAAGTACGAATCGCACCATTTTATTATGATTAATAATGTAAAATTATACCGTGATTTCCTTGCGTGAGCTGCGTATTCATGGTCGAGGCGGACAGGGCTCGGTCACCGCCGCAGAATTGATTGCCGTGGCGGCCTTCGCCGGGGGCGTGTACTCCCAGGCGTTCCCGGCCTTCGGGGTGGAGAGGAGGGGTGCACCCGTCCAGGCGTTTGTCAGGTTCGACGACAAGAAGATCCGGTTGAGGAGCCAGGTATACGACCCGGACTACATCATCGTCCAGGACAGCACGCTCATCAGCGATGTCAACGTCTTTCAGGGAGTCAGGGATGGCGGGATCGTCATCGTGAACACGGAAAAGCCCCTCAAGGCACCGGTGCCGCCGGGGGTGAAGGTCATCACGCTGGATGCGACCAGCATCGCCTTGAAGCACCTCGGTATCCCCATTACGAACACCACCCTGATGGGGGCCTTTGCCGCGGCCAGTGGTGAGATCGACCTCGCGGCACTGGAAAAGGCGATCAGGGGGAGGTTCACGGGTGAGCTGGCAGAAAAGAACGTGGCCGCGGCAAGGGAGGCTTACGCCCGCGTGAAGGAGGTGGTCTGACCATGCCGCTTGGTCTGGGCTGTTCATCGCGGCCGGGGACGTCCCGGGCGAACAAGACAGGGAGCTGGAGGACGTTCCGCCCAGTGTTCCTGCACGACAAGTGCACGAAGTGCGGGCTCTGCGTCTCCGTGTGCCCGGAGGGGTGCGTCTCGGCGGACAGCGAGGGCATTCCCGAGCCCGACTACGATTACTGCAAGGGATGCGGCCTGTGCGCCGAGGAGTGCCCGGGAGAGGCCATCGAGATGCAGAAGGAGGAGAAATAGGATGATGGAGATCATGGAGGGCTCGCACGCCGTCGCCAACGCGGTTCGGATGTGCAGGCCGCAGGTCATAGCGGCGTACCCGATCACGCCGCAGACCCACATCGTGGAGGCCCTAGCCGAGATGGTTGCCGACTGCAGGCTGGACGCGGAGTACATCACTGTAGAGAGCGAGTTCTCTGCTCTCTCTGCGTGCCTCGGGGCATCCGCAGCAGGGTCACGCGTCTATTCGGCGACGACGTCGCAGGGCCTGGCGCTGATGTTCGAGGTGTGCTTCAATGCCGCGGGGTTGCGCCTCCCGGTCGTCATGTCCATCGTCAACAGGGCCCTCGGTGCCCCGCTCTCGATCTGGAACGACCAGCAGGACTCGATCGCCCTCCGGGACTCGGGATGGCTCCAGTTCTACGCCGAGGACAACCAGGAGGCGACCGATCTCCACTACGTAGCCTACCGGGTCGCAGAGGACAGGCGTGTCCTCCTGCC
This sequence comes from Methanolinea sp., assembly GCA_033811795.1. Classification (GTDB taxonomy): domain Archaea; phylum Halobacteriota; class Methanomicrobia; order Methanomicrobiales; family Methanospirillaceae; genus Methanolinea_A. The sequence goes on from JAPXNX010000048.1 coordinate 4,700, forward strand.
GGCATTCGTCTGCTTCGACGGGTACATCCTCTCCCACACCTACGAACCGGTCGAGATGCTCACCCAGGAGCAGGTCGACAGCTATCTGCCCAGGTACAGGCCTGTCCAGCGCCTGGACAGCGCTGACCCGATCTCCATCGGCCTCTTTGCATCTCCCGACTACTACATGGAGTTCCGGTACCAGATCGACCAGGCGATGAAGGGGTCTGCGCAGGTGGTCCGGGAAGCCGGACGCCAGTTCGGGGAGATGTTCGGGAGGGACTACGCGAGCCCCGTGGAGGAGTACCGCATGGACAATGCAGATTGTGCGATCGTCGCCATGGGGTCGATCTGCGGGACCGCAAAGGACGCGATCGACGAGATGAGGAAGGAGGGCCGGAAGGCGGGGCTCCTCCGGATACGGACATTCCGGCCGTTCCCCTCGGAGGAGGTCAGGAAAGCCCTCTCCGGGGTCTCGAGCGTCGCCGTCCTCGACAAGAACATCTCTCTCGGGTCCAAGGGTGCCGTGGCGCTCGAGGTCAGGGACGCCCTCTATGACAGCGGGATACCTGTCCTCGACTACATCATTGCTCTCGGAGGAAGGGACGTGGCAAAGAAAGACATAAAATCTGTCGTTGATATGGCAGCGGTCGGGAAAGGGGACCTGTTCTACGGCCTGCGCGAGGAGGTGCTGCGATGACAGGGGAGCAGTGTTCCCTCTTCGAATCGGGGCACAGGGCATGCGGCGGCTGTGCGGCGGCGCTCGCGGCGCGGACGATCCTCGATGCTGCCGGGCGGGACACGATCGTCGTCTCGGCGACGGGGTGCATGGAGGTCTTTTCCACGCCCTACCCCGAGACTGCGTGGAATGTCCCCTGGATCCACTCGCTCTTCGAGAACAACTCGGCCGTTGCATCCGGGATCTCCGCCGCCCTCAAGAAGCAGGGGCGGAAAGAGAAGGTGATCGCCATCGGCGGAGACGGGGCCACTTTCGACATCGGGATGCTCTGCCTCTCCGGGGCGTTCGAGCGCGGCCATGACTTCGTGTACATCTGCTACGATAACGAGGCCTACATGAACACCGGGATCCAGCGGTCGGGTGCGACCCCGTACGACGCGAGCACGACGACGAGCCCGGCCGGGAAGTGCTCCACGGGGAACCCCAGGCCCAAGAAGGACCTGCCGGCCATCCTCGCGGCCCACGGCGCACCCTACGTGGCAACGGCAACGATAGCTTACCTCCCAGACCTGAAGAAGAAGGTCAGGAAGGCCCTCGATACCGAGGGGCCGTGCTACGTGCAGGTCCATGCGCCCTGCTGCACAGGCTGGGGGTTCGAGAGCGAAAAGACGATCGCTATTGCGAGGCTCGCAGTCGAGACCGGGCTCTTCGTCAGTTACGAGATGGAGAACGGGCAGGTGACCCGTGTCAAGAAGGTCGTCAGGAAACCCGTCGAGGAGTACTTGAAAGAGCAGCGCAGGTTCCGCCACCTCTTCCGCCCGCAGAGGAACGACGCAGAGATTGCAAAGATACAGGCCATCGCGGACAGGAACGCGGAGAAATTTGGGATCGACATCGTGCTGAAGAAGTAGTACCCTTTTTTTGGCACTTCGCTATTTCGAATGGGTCCTTGAGTACGACTGGGGGCTGCCGCTCCCACATTCCCCGTGCGATGCACCCCGCCGCCCCCGGAGGGCGTCCCGGCGGCAGTTCAGGGACTGGCAAAATCGGTGACTACCCCGCCATGATTTCAGGTGTGGTCAGCCGGAGATCAATATACCCACTCGAAAAAACGAAGAGTGAATAAATCATTGCCAGCAATTGCCGGCACGAGGGTTGATGGGAGTGCCGGTTTCCCGTTCCCATCGGCCCCTCTTCAATCGTGACCCTTTGCAGGTTCTGCAGGAGCAATATAGGTGTCGCTCCAGACAGGCATCGGCCCCCTCATGTAGGAGATGACAGCCGCCACCATGCTGATGACGAAGGAGATGAAGAAGGCGATCTGGAGGTCCGATATGAATACATCCACCAGTATACCTTCGCTTCCCACCTGGGCGCCGATGAATAGCGCACTCATCGCCTCCTCCGTGAGCCCGGACGAGAGGATCGCAAAGGCCATCGCGATGCTCAGCATTGAGCCGGCGTTGTTCATCATGGTCCTCGTGCCGGCGGCGATACCCCTCCGCTCGGGCGGCACCATGCTCATGATCGTATTGGTATTGGGCGAGTTGAACAAGCCGGACCCTATGCCGACCACGGCCCCCCATACCACGATCTCCATGATGGACATGTCCACCCTGGTGAACATGGTGAAACCGAGCAGGCCGATGCCGGTGATGACCAGGCCGAGGGTGCTCAGTTCCCTCGAGCCGTACCTGTCGGACCACCTGCCGCTGATGGGGGCCATCACCATCATCGTCAGCGCGAAGGGCGCCAGGTATATGCTCGCGGTGAACGGGTCCATGCTCTTGATGCCGAGCAGGTAGAAGATTAGGAGGAACATCAGGGCGCCCCTCGCGATGCCGTTCATCAGGCTCGAGGCATACGCGAAGACCTGGATGCGGGTCTGGAAGAGCCTCAGGTCGAGCATCGGCTGCTCCGCCCTCGACTCGATATAGACAAAGAGTGGCAGGAGAATGGCGGCGAGCACGAAGCAGACGAGCACCAAAGGAGACGTCCACCCATCGAAACCACCTTCGGTCAGTGCAAAGAGGAGGAAGAACATGCCCGAGGTGAAGGTGACGGCGCCCGGCCAATCGAAGCGCTGGCCCTTCGGCAGCGGAGCGATGTCCCTGATCTGGAACAATGCCCAGAGGGTCACGATCGCGCCGAGGGGCACGTTGATGTAGAAGACCCACCTCCACCCCAGTGCAGTCGTCAATACGCCTCCGATGATAGGGCCCATCACGGACCCGATCGCCAGCACCATGCCGTTCACTCCGAGGGCCATCCCGAGCTCTCCCCTCGGGAACGCATCGGTCACGATGGCGGTGCTGTTCGCCATCATCAGGGAACCGCCGACCGCCTGCACGATCCTCATGATCAGCAGCTGGAGACCGCTCTGCGACATGCCTGCGAACAGGGAGAAGACGGTGAACACCGCAGCACCGAGCACGAAGAGGTTCTTTCTGCCGATCATATCGGCGACCCGCCCTATCGAGGGGACGAGCACGGTGGTGGCGAGCATGTAGCTCATCAGGACCCAAATGACGAGCAGCATGGGTGCATTGAGATCTGCCGTGATATCCGGAAGCGCGATCAGCAACGCGGTGCCGGTCATGACACCCAGCAGCAGCCCCAGGCTCGTTGCGGAGAGGGCGAGCCACTTGTATTCCAGTTTTCTCATGCGTTATCGCCGCTCTGGAAGAGTGCCTTGCAGAACACCCTCACCCTCTCCGAAGCCTCTGGCAGCAATGGCGTACCGTGGCCGCTGAGCATGACATCGTACTCCAGTACAGTCAGTTTTCTCAGCGATCGGATGGCTAGGTCCATGTCGGGCGTATACGGCTCCGGCGGCCCCTGCAACCGTCCATCCAGGTACCTGATGGCATCTCCGGCAAAGAGGATCCCCCTTTCTTCGCTGTAGAGGGAGATACTCCCGGGCGTGTGCCCCGGGACATGGATCACTTTGAATCCATCGATCTCGTCCCCCTCTTCCAGGAGCGCATCCGGCTCAGCGTACTCGATTTGAAAAGAGGACATGGCTTTTCGCATCGCCTCGTCCAGTCCTTTCGGGAGCGGGAGATCTTCCCTGCCTGAGACGAAAGGAGCATCCTTTTCATGGACGAGAAGCCTCGCGCCAGTTGACTTTTTGAGTGTATGGGCATTCCCCATGTGGTCGACATGGCAGTGCGTGAGGACGATATTGCGGACATCCGAGGGTTTCCTGCCCAATTTGTTGATACAATCGTGGATCCTGCCTGCATTGGATGGCAGGCCTGTATCCACGAGAGTGAGATGATCGGGCAGTTCCAGGATGTAAACGTTGGCCTCAACGCCATCGACGTGATGCACACCAGGGACGATTTCCATGTGAGTTTCGCCTTCCTTTACCCCTTTCGTTCTCCGATTTCGAGATTTTTCATGGCAATTCGAAATGCTTCAAAAACTTTGATGAGCCCTCCATTGCATAGAAGGCATAGCCGCTCCCGTGTGCTGCGTATCGCAATGGGTTCAATTTTGGACCCTTTTAGGGCTATCTACACAATATATTATTTGTTTTTTACTTTTATTTACATTTTGACTGTCACTACCCGGCTCTTTCCCATTTCGAGCGGATCATCGAGTGCGAGTGGGGGCT
>JAPXNX010000049.1:0-8887 GCA_033811795.1 Methanolinea sp.
ACACAAAATATCTTTCGATCATCAAGGGAATTTAGGCAAAAAAAGGGGAAAATTTTGGAAATATCAACCACTCTTTTCTACTTTTTCCAGTTCAGTGCTGTTCGGGGAGGGGACTTTACCCCCGCCCCCCTTTCCGGAGAGAGAGACCATGAAAAACCGTGGTGTCATATCCAGTTCGACGGTCGCACCATCGACCGAGAGGTCAAGGATATGCCCTCCGGCGCTCGCATCAGAAGTGATGTAGTGTAGGTGAAAGCCGGGAACATTGAGCCCAGCAAAGGATTCTGGAAACCAGAACCCGGCAACCGTCCCCCTTGTGCCGTTGATCACAAAGACCGACTGGCCTTTTGTGGCATCGACGAGCCGCGGATAGGGTTCTTCCTGACGGGGCACGCTCCGGGCCAGGACACGAGGGAACTGGCCGGTTGCCCTGACAGCATACACCCTGTCCCCTGACGGCATAACCGCCTCGACCTGCCGGCCAAAGTCGCTGAAATTGTCTGCCCGGGAAAAGGAGATCGAGATATCGGGCTCAAAGAAGGTGACCGTTGCGAATGGTGTGGTCATCACATCGAAAACCGGCTTGACAGCCCCGTCTGCAGTGACCTGGAAATACTCGCCGTTAACGGCGATCAGTTCCCCGTCCAGGCTGTCAAAGGTCCCGATACCGAAGTCCCCGTGCTCTTTGATCTCGCCGAACGCAACCAGCCCGCCATATTCCCCCTCCATGAGTGCCCCGATGGAAGAGACCTGGTAGAGCACGTCCGAATCGGACAGTCCCACACCTGCGCCGGCAAACCATATCCCTGCTGCACAAGTGACTGCAACGCAGACCACGCAGAGAAGTGAGAGAATGCGATCTCCCATTTTACTCCCCTCCCGCATGACTTCGGCAAAGCCAGTGAACGCACGCGCACCACCCGGGGCCTCCCAGGTTCTCCCGGGGGTGGACACCTATTGGGTTCTGGTCCATACAGGTGTTAAAGGATCGGAGAGGAGACTAGGTTTTCCTTTCCGTGCGGAAAGACTCCTTCCCCGCACGTACGTTCTTGCACCCGGAGACCTGCCTGGCAAACAGGCAGGTACGCGTCTCGTTTCGATAGTTGCACCACTTTCTTCTTCCGATAAGGAGTGGAACTGCCCTTTTTTAGTTTCAGCCAGGAAAATGGCGGTTGGCGGTGTCCACGAGCGGACCCTTGTTCGAAAAAACGATTTGCGACCGGAACTTCGCAAAACCATCTCCTGCCCGGTCAGGAGGCCCGACGAATCCGGCGGGCAGCTTCTGCCAGGTTCTCCATCGAGGTTGCATACGAGATCCTCTCCCATCCCGGCGTGTGGAATGCGGACCCCGGCGTCACGGCCACGTGCAAATCCTCAAGCCACCTGCGCGCGACCTCCATGTCATCTCCCTCGACGCGGACGTATGCATAGAACGCCCCGTCTGCCGGTGCGACGCTGTACCCCATGAGAACGAGTTCTCTGACGAGGAAATCCCTCCTCTTCTGGAATTCAGATCTCATCGCTTCCACGCACGACTGGTCTGATGTGAGGGCGGCAACTCCGCCGTACATGGCGAAAGTCGTAGGGTGGCTGACAGAATGCTGCTGGACCTTCGACATCTGCCGGATTATCGGAAGCGGGGCTACAGCGTAACCGAGCCTCCACCCGGTCATTGCATAAGCTTTCGAAAAACCGTTGACGGTTACTGTCCGGCCGGCCATGTCACCGAGCGACGCAAGGGAGAGGTGTGGTTTCCCATAGGTGAGTTTCTCGTAGATCTCGTCCGAAAGGGCGATGAGGTCATAGTCCGTGCACACGTCTGCAACGAGAGAAAGGGATCTTTTATCGAGAACCGCCCCCGAGGGGTTGGACGGTGAGTTGACAACGATCATCTTTGTCCGGGGACTGATCCTCTCCAGGATGCTGTCATCAAGCTGGAACGTTCTTGCATCGAGCGGGTGGTGAATCGGCTTTCCCCCGGCTATCATGACGCAGGGCTCGTACGAGACCCAGGCAGGATCGAGGATGATGACTTCTTCCCCGGGGTTCAGCACCGCCTCCATTGCGTCGTAGATGGCATCCTTCGCACCGCAAGTCACGATGACCTCTTCAGGAGTGCAGGAAAAGCCATTTTCTTTGGAGATCTTGGAAGATATGGCCTCCAGGAGCTCCGGGATGCCGTTGCTCGGTGCGTAGTGGGTCTCTCCTGCAAGGAGGGCCCTGATGCAGGCATCCTTGATATGGTCCGGGGTATCAAAGTCCGGTTCGCCAATGGAAAGCGGAATGACGGGGGTCCCCTGCTTCTCCATCTGCCGGGCGAGGTTCGAGATCTCTATCGTGGCCGATGCAGGGATGCCTGCAAGCTTGCGGGAGAGTTCTCTCATTGCAATCTCTGGACCATCTTGACCGCGGATTCGACTGCTCTCCTGGCATAGTCTATGCGCTCCGTCGCCTCGAGCCGCGTCATCCCGGGACCGGATATCCCGAGCGTCACGGGTTTTTCGAACTCGAGCGACAGGTCAATGATCTTTCTTGCCGCGTGCTGGACAACAATCTCATCGTGCTGCGTTGCACCCTCGATCACGCACCCGATGGTGACGATGGCGTCGACGTCTCCCTCCTTGAGCATCTTTTGGACTGCAAGAGGCATGTCATACGCCCCGGGGACGTACCGGCACTTGGTCACTTCTGCGCCAAGGAATGCAGCGTGTTCCCGTGCCTCTACTTCCATCATGTATGTTATGTCCCGGTTGAACTCCGAGACTACGAAACCCAGGCGGATTCCCATTCTCTCCTCCCTAACTATCTCGACTCTGCAGGCTGATAACCATATCCCGCATGGGATATTTCAGCGGCGGGCCGGGCCGGCATCACCAAAACCCTGCCTCTGCCCTGTCCCTGCTTCCCTGACGAGGTCTGATGGTCGCAGCACCATCCTGACGGCGTTGACCGCGTGCTCCCGCGTCCGCATCTCTGTGAGCCATGCGAGTTCCCTGTCGTCTGATGCCTCGTCCTCGTGCACGAAGACCTCTACGATGTGCGTATTCGTCATCAACTGGCAGGCAATCAGGCCGAGCGACGCCTCGTGGGCACACATGCGGTCCTTTTCCTTCCCGCCGGGCATGCCAAGTGCCATGACGATATCACACCTCCCCTCCTCGATCAGCTTCTTGCATGCGACAGGGAGGTCCTTGATACCGGGTACAGTAACCCTCTCGATGGAGACACTCGCGTGCTTCCGGATCTCATCCATGGCGATACCACCCATGTCGACGCGGGCAAACGTTGTGTCAGCAATCCCTATCTTCATCCCAGGACCTCTGCAGCAGCCATGACCCCGTCGCTTGAGGGCACGAAACCGTGCTTCCTGAGGGCATACTGGACTGCTGCGAGCGTTGCCAGGACTTCAGGTGCACCGATTGCGCCCATGGTCCCGATCCGGAAGATCTTCCCCTTGAGGTGGTCCTGCCCGCCGGCAATCTCGATCCCCATCTTCCTGACCGCCCCGCGGAATGCACTGTCGTCTACTCCAGAAGGATATGAAAATGCTGTGGCAGTATTGGAATATGCATGGTCCGGGTCGATCTTCGGAAAGAGGGGGATGCCCCACGCCCCTGCAGCAGCCCTGACTGCATCTGCCAACCTCCGGTGACGGGCGATCCGTGCCTGGAGACCTTCTTCCTCGAGGATCAGGCATGCCTCCCGGAGTGCGAAAAAGAGGGGTACGGCCGGTGTATACGGGGTCTCCATGATCTTGCCTGCAGCGCTCTTCCTGTATGCGGCAAGGTCGAGATAGAATGGCCGCGGCTCGGTCATTCTCTCCCATGCCCTTTCGCTCACAGAGATCGCTGACAGGCCCGGCGGGGCGGCAAGGCATTTCTGCGAGCCCACCACCACGACGTCAGCACCCCACTCGTCTGCCCTGACCTCGTCGCCGCCGATAGACGTGATGCCGTCCATGACGAAGAGTGCATCGTATTTCCGGCAGAGACTGCCCACCTTTTGGGCAGGGTTCTTTATCCCGGCAGACGTCTCGTTGTGCACGAGGGTCACTACCTCTGCACCGCCGGCAAGCTCTTCTTCCATCCGCCCGATGTCGAGGGGTGTTCCCCACGGGGAGGCGATCTCGGTTGCTGTCCCGTACCGCTGTGATATCTTGTAGAGTCGTTCCCCGAACTTTCCGTTAACAAAGCAGGCAATCTTCTTTCCCCTGGAAAAATTGCCCACTGCCGCCTCCATCGCGGCCGTACCTGACCCGCTGACCACGAAGAGGTCATTCGAAGTCCCGAATGCCTCCTTGAGGACTCGCACGCAGTCTCCGTATACCACCGAGAACTCCTGCCCGCGGTGGTTGATTGCCTGCCGCACCATCGCTGCACGCACCCGTTCCGGCATGGGCACGGGCCCTGGCAGCATCAGGAGAGGTTCTTTTTCCATAAAAACCAGCCCATAGTATTTTTACAACCCCTGCATATAAGTGTGGATGGCAAACCCATGGTAGACGTATCGATTCTCAGCGGGTCGGCCTCGGATGCGTCCGTTGTGCAGAGGGTCGCGGAAGTCCTGAATGAGCACGGGGTCACGTGGGAGACCAGGGTCATCTCGGCACATCGTGAGCCGGCTGCCCTGGATGACTACATCCAGAATAGTGACTGCAAGGTCTTCATCGCGGTCGCCGGGCTCTCGGCAGCGCTCCCCGGCATCGTGGCATCCCGGACGAAGCGCCCTGTCATCGGGGTCCCGGTGAGCGGGAAGCTGATGGGTGGGCTCGACGCCCTCCTCTCGATCGTCCAGATGCCGAAGGGAGTCCCGGTCGCATGCGTCGGCGTAGATAACGGCGAGAACGCGGCCCTCCTCGCCATCCGGATCCTGTCGCTGAACAAAGAGTGAGGGGATACCGGGTTACAGTTACCCTGGCTGGATGAGAGCATCCCCTGCTCTACAAGTCTTTTCTCCTGAATATCTCCCGGACGAGCTTGACGGCACAGAGATCTCCGCACATCGAGCACGTCTCAATCTCTCCGTCACGCCCGTGGACCCTCCTGGCGTGGTCACCGAACAGGGCGAGGGAGAACATGGACTCCCAGTCGAGCTTCTGCCGCGACTCCGCCATCTGGAGTTCCCGCGGTGCCTTGAACCCCTCCTTGTGCCTGGAAATGTCCCCGATATGGGCCGCTATCCGGGCAACCCTCGTCCCCTCCACGATGTCGTCGACATCGGGCAGGGCAAGGTGTTCGCTCGGAGAGACCATGCAGAGGAAGTCGGCCCCGTGCATCGCGGCAACTGCCCCCCCGATTGCAGAGACCACGTGGTCGTAACCCGGGGCAATGTCCGTGACAAGAGGGCCGAGGAGGTAGAGCGGTGCATCGTTGGAGAGTTCCTTGATCGTATGGACGTTGCATGGGACATGCGGGAGGGGGATATGGCCGGGGCCTTCGATCATCCTCTGGACCCCCCACTCGAGGGCACGGCCGGCCAGTCTCCCGAGGGTCAGGTACTCGACCGTCTTTGCATGCCTCTCGGCATCCTGGAGGCAGCCTGGCCGCATTCCATCCCCGAGGCTCGCCACGACTCCGTACTCTGAGAGGATCTCAAGGAGATAGTCGAATTCTGCATAGAGGGGGTTTTCTTCGTCCCGCTGGACCATCATGGCCACGTGGAACGCCCCGCCCCTCGACACGACGGGCATGACCCGGGGATCGGTCCGGAGGGCGGAAAGGACGTCCCGGTTGACACCACAGTGGAGGGTCAGGAAGTCGACTCCGTCCCGGCAGTGCTCCCTGATCACAGAGAAGAGAAGATCGGCATCGAGATCCGCCGCGCTGCCCGCGCGGCGTACAGCCTCGTATACCGGGACGGTCCCGACCGGGACATCGAGGGCGAGGAGCATCCGGCGGATAGCCCGGAGATCCCCGCCGGTCGAGAGGTCCATCAGGGTGTCGGCGCCATTCTCGAGGGCGGCCCTTGCCTTTGCCTCCTCGAGCGCGGGATCGCACAGGGGCCCAGACGTCCCCACGTTGACATTGACTTTGACCCGGCACCCCTCGCCGATACCGCATGTGCGGTGGTGCCGCGCAGGGTTGGCAGGGACCACCAGCCTTCCCCTTGCAATGGACCGGGCAGCGACCCGCGGGCTGATCCCCTCCTTCCTTGCCACATCCTCCACCAGTTCTGGCACACCGGAGAGGCATTCATGGATGAGGCTCGGCATAACAGACATTGGGTGGGTGAACCTAATTATTCTACCATGCCAGTCCGGTGGATTCCCGGAGGCGGGTTCCTCGGCAACTCCTACCTCGCCGGTGACGTCCTGGTGGATGCCGGGGTCCTCCCCGCTGCAATAGAGAGGTACAGGGACGCGATCAGAGAGATTGTTCTCACCCATTGCCACTACGACCACATCGCCCACTTGAACGAGATTGCCCGGATGTGCAATGCCCGTGTCAGCATCCACCGGGAGGATGCCCCAGGGCTTTCCAGCGAGGCCGCATCGCTCTCGCTCCACTTCGGTGCAAGGGCCCCGATGCGTCCCCCGGACAGGATCCTCGCCGACGGGGACCGCATCGGTGACCTCCTCGTCATACACACACCGGGGCACACGCCGGGCAGCATCTGCCTGCTGCACGAGAAGGAGTGCGCACTCATCTCGGGCGATACCGTCTTTGCAGACGGCGGGTTCGGGAGGTTCGACTTCCCGGGCGGGAGCCTTGCTGACCTCCGGCAGTCCGTCGAGCGGCTCGCAAAACTCGATGTCGAGGGGCTGTACCCGGGTCACGGCTCGCCCGTGGAGAGGGGGGGAAAACGGCATATCATGGCCGCACTGGAACTCCTCCGCACATCGTATGATTAAAGGCATTTATTGTCTCGTACTTTCGTGTAAGCCTTGCAGAGTTGGGGTGGGTGCTCTCGGGGAACTGGAGTTTCCCGGCGGTTATTATGTATACGTCGGGTCGGCGCTTGGACCCGGCGGCTTCTCCCGGGTCACCCGGCACATCAGGCTCTCGAAAAACCCGGGGTCATCACGGCCACGCTGGCACATCGATTACCTCCTCTGCAGCACTTCGTTTGCACTGGATGCTGTGTACTGCTTACCGACCGGTGAACGTGCCGAGTGCCGTTTTGCATCCCTTCTTGCAGGGGGTATACCCATCCCCGGGTTCGGATGCAGCGACTGCAACTGCGGCTCGCACCTCTTTTTCTATCCCACCCACCCGGCTGTACAGATAGGAGAGGCCGCTGCGACTCTCTCGCTTTTCGCTCATAGCAAAACTATCAAAAACCCATAGGTTGAGTGTTACTTCATGAGCGTGCTGGGGATCTCGGGGAGCATGAGGAAGAACGGGAACACGTCCCGCCTGATCAGGGCAGTGCTCGAGCGCTGCGAGAACGCTGGAATCAAGACCGAGTTCATCTCGCTTGCCGGAAAAGAGATAAAACCCTGTCTCGGCTGTGAAAAATGCAAGGAGAACGACTGGTGCGTCATCAGGAACGATGACTGGGGCGAAATCATGGAGAAGGTCCTCGAATGCGAGGTCCTAGTCATCGGTTCCCCCACGTACTACTACGATGTCTGCGGTCACATCAAGAACTTTATCGACCGGAGCTACTCTCTCTATCACAGGAGGCAGCTTGCCGGGAGGAAGGCGGTCGCCGTCGCGGTATGCGCAACCACCGGGGGCAGCCGGACTATCGAGACGCTCGAAGCATTCCTGAACTCGCACGAGTTCGCGTATCTCGGTTGGGTCAGGGGCAAAGGCTACCTCGAGGGCGATATCGAGAAGGATAAAAAAGCCCTGAAGCGGGCCCAAGAAGTGGGAGACAAGATCGTCCAGCTACTCAAGCCAGCCGACTAGGGATCTCACTTATCCCTGTACCCTGGATCCCCACACTTTTCCCACCCCCTATCCGGGAAAAGACAGGGCCCCTGTCTCATGCACCGGGCAGGATACTGTAGAGCGTCGTCCTCCTGCGGAGTGTCCGGCCGGCGTCTTCGACAATCCGTTTCATCTCTGCCGGGTCGAGGTAGTCCGTACCACTCGCCCCTGCACCCTTGGAGATGCTCTCCTCGAACATGGTGCCGCCGAGGTCGTCCCCGCCTGCAAGGAGGCCCACCTGGGCCATCTTGAGGCCGAGCTTGACCCAGGATGCCTGGATGTGGGGGATGTTGTCGAGGAAGAGGCGGGAGACCGCGACCATCAGGAGGTCTTCCCTCCCTGTCGCCCCCGCCCGTGCGGCGCCCTCCCGGTAAAGGGGTGTCCGGTAATGGATGAAGCTGAGCGGGACGAACTCGGTAAAGCCCCCAGTGTCATCCTGGATCCTGCGCAGGATGCCGAGGTGCCAGGCGCGGTCCTCCTCGGTCTCGCAGTGCCCGTACATGATCGTGGCTGTGGTCCGGATTCCAAGGGCATGCGCTTCCCTGATGATCCTCTCCCACTCCTGGCTTGAGATCTTTCCCGGGCAGATAACCTTCCTTACGTCATCGACGAGTATCTCGGCTGCAGTACCGCAGAGCGACCCGAGCCCAGCGTCCTTCATGAGGGAGAGCATCTCCCGGGTAGAGATGCCGCTCTTCTTCGCCCCATACGCAACCTCCATCGGGTTGCTGGCATGGATGTGGACCCCAGGGGCACCCTCGCGGATGCACTCTAGGATCTGGAGATACGACCCTGCATCGAAGTCAGGGTGCAGGCCCGATACGGTGCATATCTCTGTTACGTCCCGCGCGAGCGCCTCTGCAGCCTTCTTCTTCACCATGTCCGAGGAGTGATAATAGGCATCGGGGTCTCCGGGTTTCCGGGAGAAACCACAGAACCCACAGGAATTGATGCAGAGGTTCGTGACGTTGATATTCTGGTTGCGGACATAGGTGACGACGTCACCCACCATG
>JAPXNX010000050.1:0-8835 GCA_033811795.1 Methanolinea sp.
GCCCTTGCCGAGGTGCACCGGCGGTTCCCGGGCTCGCGGAGGTACCAGGGGCACGTGGACATCCCGCGGGCGGGTTGTGCGGAGGTGAGCGAAAAAGCAAGAAAGATCGAGCTGGCGCACGGCGGTTACGGGTTCTACACCCCGTCGTCTACCTACCACCGGTTCATCCCCGGCTTGCAGGGCGGGAAGATGTCGAGCAGCGTCCCGGAGAGCACGATCACGTTTTCGGAGCCGGACCACGTGGCGAGGAAGAAGGTGATGGGGGCTTTCACGGGGGGCCGGGCGACTCTCGCCGAGCAGAGGGAGCTGGGCGGGGAACCGGAGCGGTGCCCGGTCTTCCAGCTCAACCTCTTCCACATGGTGGACGACGACTCCGAGCTCGCCGAGATCTACAGGAACTGCAAGGAGGGCGAACTGATGTGCGGGCAGTGCAAGGAAGAGACTGCAGACCGTGTGCTGGCGTTTATCCGTGACTTCCGGGAGAAGATGGAGGCATCGGCGCACCTTGTGAAGGTGGAATGATATGGACCTTTCCCCGAATGAAAAGAGGCTCCTCGTTCTCCTCGGGAAGAAGAGAACGGCAGACCCGGCGACCCTGGCAGGAGAGATGGGGGTCTCGCCCGAATCGGTCATCCAGTACGCCCACCTGCTCGCGGACCGCGGGCTGTGCACGGTAGAAAGAGAAGTGGAAACGAGGTACGCCCTCACGGAAGAGGGGCAGCAGTACGCGAGGGACGGGCTCCCGGAGAGGCAGCTCCTCGGGAGTGTCGGCGAAAAGATCCCGATGCAGGAGCTAATCCGCCACCCGCTCGCCCGGATCGGGATCGGGCAGATGAAGAGGAAAGGCTGGGTCGTCGTCCGGGGCGGGATCGTCGAGAAAACGGGGAACGACGCGCCGGGAGAAGACGAGCTGGCGCTGCAGGACCCGTCGAGGGGCGGCCCGGGCCTCGAGGAACTGCGCAGGAGGAACCTCGTCGCCGAGCGCCAGGAGGCGCATTACCGGATCGCCATCACGCCCATGGGCATCGAGTGCGTCCGCCGGGGGCTCGACATGGTGGAGGAGGCCGGCACCCTCACCCGCGAGCAGATCGTCTCGGGCTCGTGGAAAGACCTGAAACTGCGCAGGTACAGCCTGAAGGCGCCTCCACGGAAGGTCTACCCCGGGAAGGTCCACCCGTACCAGCGCGTGATCGAGGAGATGCGGCAGCTCCTCCTCTGCATGGGCTTTTCCGAGATCTATGGGGATATCGTCCAGAGCGGGTTCTGGAACTTCGACGCCCTCTTCCAGCCCCAGGACCACCCGGCCCGCGAGATGCAGGACACATTCTACCTTAAAGAGACCCTCCCCTTGCCGGACGGATACGAGCGCGTCAGGGACATGCACCTCTTCGGGGGGGACACGTCCTCGACGGGGTGGGGGGGGACCTGGTCGCGGGAGAAGGCGGAGCAGGGCGTGCTCCGCACCCACACGACGAGCCTCTCGATCCAGCACCTCGTGGCGCACCCCGATCCGCCCGTGAAGGCGTTCTGCATCGGCAGGGTGTACAGGCGCGAGGCCATCGACCCGACCCACCTGCCGGAGTTCGAGCAGCTCGAGGGCATCGTGATGGACCGGACAGTCACGTTCCGCCATCTCCTCGGTTTCCTGAAGGAGTTCTATAATAAGATGGGGTTCTCTGGCGTCCGGTTCCGCCCCGGCTACTTCCCGTACACGGAACCGAGCGTCGAGCCCGAGGTGTACGTCCCGTCACTCGGTTGGGTCGAGATGGGGGGCGCAGGGATCTTCCGCAGGGAGGTCACGGCCCCGTTCGGCATCTCCCACCCCGTGCTCGCGTGGGGGCTCGGCGTGAGCCGCATCGCCATGCTGCGGCTGGGTCTCTCCGACCTCCGGCTCCTTTACAAGAGCGATATCGGGTGGGTGCGGGAGACGCCTGCATGGCTCCGTGGCCTGGATACCAGTCTGGAGGGTCGGCAATGCCGGTGATCAGGCTCCACTACGGGTACCTGGAGAAGATGACCGGTGCCGACAGGGAGACGATCCTCGCCAACCTCCCCATGCTCGGGTCTGACATCGAGCGGGTCGAGGAGGACCACGTGGACGTCGAGTTCTTCCCGTGCCGCCCCGACCTTTTCTCGGTCGAGGGCGTTGCCCGGGCGATGAGGGGGTTCCTCGGCCTGGAGACCGGGCTCCCCCGGTACAGCGTCACTCCGTCGGGGGTGGGGTTCTCGGTCGACCGGGGTCTCGCGGCGATCCGGCCATTCCTCGGCTCGGCCGTCATCAGGAACGCGGAACTCGACGAGGAGTCGATCCTGTCGCTGATGGGGCTCCAGGAGGCTCTCCACTGGGCAGTCGGCAGGGGCAGGAGCAAGGTCGCCATAGGGATCCACGACCTCGACGCGGTGACCCCGCCGTTCCGGTACATCGCGGCTGAGAAGTCGAGGTCATTCGTGCCCCTGGACTTCGACCGCGAGATGACACTAGAGGAAATCCTGGACGAGCACCCGAAAGGGAAGGCTTATGCCCGCATCGTCAGGGACTTCCCCCGGTACCCCCTGATCGTCGATGCGAGGGACAGGGTCCTCTCTTTCCCCCCGATCATCAACGGTGAGCTCACACGGGTCACGCCGCGGACAAAGAACCTCCTCCTCGACACCACGGGGACAGACGAGCGAGCCGTCGCGACGGCGGTCGACATAATCTGCACGGCCCTCGCCGATACAGGTGCCCGGGTCCAGAGCGTCACCATCGGCGAGAGGGAGGTCCCCTCCCTCTCCCCCAGAGAGAGGGTCGTGAGCTCCGTGGATGCGTCCGCCCTGCTCGGGGTCTCACTCGACCCCGTGGCGCTCTCGTCGCTCCTCGAGAAGATGCGGTACGGGGCGGAACCCGCAGGGCAGTCCAATGTCAGGGTTCTCGTCCCCTGCTACAGGGCTGACATCATGCACGACTGGGACGTCTTCGAGGACGCTGCGATCGCCCATGGGTATGGGAACTTCGATGCAGAGATGCCGCAGTCGTTCGCCATCGGGGCGCCCCACCCCGTGATGGCGATCTACTCTGTCGCGCGGGAGGTCCTGTGCGGGCTCGGGTTCCAGGAGGTGCTCCCGTTCACCCTCACGAACGAGCGGGTGCTGGCATCGAGGATGCAGAGGCCCCTGAAAGACTCGGTCGTCCGGGTGATGCACCCCATCTCCGAGGAACAGACCATGGTCCGGACCGACCTGCTCCCGCTCCTCCTCGAGATGTGCCAGCTCAACAGGCACCGCGAACTCCCCCAGCGGCTCTTTGCCGTGGGCGACGTCGTAGAGGGGACGAGCACGCTCCCGAGGGCTGCCTGTGTCAGCACCCACGCATCTGCCGATTTTTCCGAGGCCTACGCCGTTGCGGATGCACTCTGCCGGGAACTCGCGGTTGCAGTCTCGGTGGAGGAATCGGACGACCCGGCGTTCATCCCCGGGCGCAGGGGTGCCCTGGTTAGCTCCGGGAGAAACGTGGGGGTCTTCGGCGAGATCCACCCTGCCGTTCTGAACGCGTGGGAGCTCGAACACCCCCTCGCGGCAGTCGAGATAGACCTCACAGCCGTACCGGGATACCCCGGGCTGCCAGGTACTCCTTGACCTCGCGGATCGTCATCTCTCCGTAGTGGAAGACGCTGGCCGCTAGGCAGGCGTCCGCCCTGCCTAGCGCGAACCCCTCGTAGAAGTGCTCGAGTCTCCCCACCCCGCCGCTTGCGATCACCGGGACCCCGACTGCATCCGAGATCGCAGCGGTGATTGGGATATCGAAACCGTCTCTCGTCCCGTCGGTCTCCATGCTCGTCAGAAGTATCTCGCCGGCACCCCGCTCCTCGGCCTCGATTGCCCAACCGATGGCATCGATCCCTGTCGGGCGGCTTCCACCGTAGGTGACGACCTCGTACCAGCACTCCCTGCCACCGGGGAGCGCGATTGCCGTTGCATCTGGGTTGGGCGCGAAGTTGCGCCTGACGTCTTCTGCGAGGACGATGCACTGCGTTCCGAACTTCTCTGCCGCCCTATTGATGAACGGGGGGTCATTGACGGCACTCGTGTTGACGCTCACCTTGTCTGCTCCGGCCCGGAGGATCTGCTGTATATCGTTGACTGAGCGGATACCTCCACCGACGGTGAGGGGGAGGAAGAGCTGGTCCGCTGCACGGGTGATCACGTCGAGGATCGTCCCGCGGTCCTCGACCGACGCGGTGATGTCCAGGAAGACGACCTCGTCGGCCCCCTGTTTGTTGTACCGCTGGGCGAGCTCTACCGGGTCCCCTGCATCGCGGAGCCCGGCGAAGTGCGTTCCCTTGACAACCCTCCCGTCTTTGAGGTCAAGACAGGGGATGATGCGGCGGGTGAGAGTCATGGAAGAGTGTGAGAATGGATGGGTTATCATGCTTGTGCACGCAATCACGCCGGTTTTAAGATGGTTGCCGGAGGACTTCATAAGGGAATGCCGGCGGCACGCCCGACTGTCCGCCGGCGGAAGTGTTGCCATGGACACCGGGAAAGAGAAGATCTCGTGGGCGCGGCAGTACATGCCCGTTCTCTCCTCGATAGCAGGAGAGTTACGGGAAAGCCAGCCGTTGAAGGGAGTCTGCATTGGGATGGCGCTACATGTAGAGGCAAAGACCGCGTGCCTCGTGGAGGCGCTCGCTGCCGGCGGGGCCGACGTCCACATCACGGGGTGCAACCCGCTCAGCACGCAGGACGACGTCGCCCGCGCCCTCGAAGACGTCCCGGGTGTCCACTGCTACGCCCGGCGGGGGGTGTCGCCCAGTGAGTATTATGCAGCCATCGACAGGGTGCTCGATTCGCACCCCCAGGTCGTCATCGACGATGGCATGGACCTGATCCACAGGCTCCACACCGCCCGGAGGGACTGTCTCCCCCACGTCCTGGGCGGCTGCGAGGAGACGACGACCGGCGTCCACAGGCTGCGGGCGATGGCCCGCGAGGGGAAACTCGTGTTCCCGGTGGTCGCGGTGAACGATACCCCCATGAAGCGGCACTTCGACAACGTCCACGGGACTGGGGAGAGCGCTCTTGCGGGAATCATGCTCACGACGAATATGCTCATGGCCGGAAAGGCCGTCGTCGTCGCGGGGTACGGGTTCTGCGGCCGCGGGCTTGCGCGGAAACTGCACGGGCTCGGGGCGCGGGTGATCGTGACCGAGGTCGACCCGAGGAAGGCTCTCGAGGCCTACATGGACGGGTTCTCTGTCATGCCCATGGAAAAGGCTGCAGAGAAGGGCGAGATATTCATCACTGCCACAGGGAATACCTCCGTGATCACAGCCCCCCACTTCGCACGGATGAGGCCCGGCGCGGTCCTCGCGAACGCAGGGCACTTCAACGTGGAGATCGATATTGGGTGGCTCGAAGAGAATGCGAAAGCCGTCACCAGGCGGGATGGCATCGACACATACACGGTGGGTGGAAAGGAGATACACGTCCTTGCGGAGGGCAGGCTCGTCAACCTCGCCGTCCCGAAAGGGATGGGGCACCCGATCGAGGTGATGGACCTGAGCTTCTCCCTGCAGGCTCTCTGTGCTCTCCACATCGTGATCAGCGGACGGGAGATGAAACCGGGAGTCCACGAGGTCCCCCCTGAGATCGACGAGACGGTCGCAGCAAGGAAACTCGCGTCGCTCGGCCTTGCCATCGACGAGCTGACAGAGTCCCAGGAGAAGTACCTCTCGGGCTGGGAGTCAGGGACCTGAGCGGGCTCAAGTACTCCCCCTCTTTGCCGCACTACTCCGTCCCGCGAGGGCACCCCGGTAACAGTAGAGGTATTCCTGGGCGTAACCTGCATACTCCCCGAAGTGCGAGCGCCCGAATTCACCGATCTGGTCGTATGTCCGGAAGCCCCTGCATTCCGGGTAACAGCCCGTCACGATCCTCTCTATCCAGACGTCGACGGGAAACGCCTCCCACTTGCCGAAAGCGAAGAGGAGCACGCAGTCTGCGACTTTCTTCCCGACGCCACTGAGCCTGAGCAGTTCCGTCCTCGCCTCGCGGTAGGTGAGGGCGGCAATCCTCTCCTCCCATCCCGGGTCACCCGCTATAAGGTGTGCAGTCTCCGAGAGGTACCGCGCCCTGTACCCGAGGCTGCACCCGGAAAGCATGCTCCGTTCCGCCCCTGCGATTGCAGTGGGCGAGGGAAAGGAGCATAACCCGGGAGGACCCGCGGAGAGAGGGTCACCCAGATGCCGGCGCAGGAGGGAGACCCTCTTTTCGATCCCCGGAATGCTCGAGTACGTTGCGCAGATGAACGAGGCGAGGCATTCCCATGCGGGCTGCCGGACGATCCGGAGGCCTGGGCAGTGGGTGATCGCTCGATGGATCACCGCGTCCCGGTCGATGGAAGAGAGTATCTCCGGCAGGTCGACATCGAGTGCGAAATAGTGCCTGATGAACTGCGGGTCAGCGCCGGAGAAAGAGAGGAGGTCTCCTTCCTGGGCGATGCGGACCAGGTCCCGGCCCACGACCCCCATCCATGCATCCCCCTCCCTCTCCCAGCCAAAGACCTGGCCGCACGAGAGGGTGAGGTCGAGATCGAACGGCTGGCCTGGTTCGAGAACAAGGGAAGTCATGTCAGACTCTTTTCCTGGATCTATCTGGGGTGAACCGATATCAGCATGCCGAAGGGGGCATGGCGGGAACACGGCGCATTTTCATACTGCACACCACAGGGTTTTTTTATACCCACCTGCCCTTAAGTACACCATGGAACTAAAGGAAGTCCTGCGGGCATTCCTCGAGACTGGGGAGGACTGGGAGAGGAAAAACACTTCTTTGGACGGAGTTTCGATAATCAAGCTCCCGGGTACCAGGACACGCCCTCCATCGCTTGCCATTGAGGTAAACCCGGTCAACCAGAAGGGCACTCCCATGAAGAAGAAGGGGGTCATGATCATGAACGGAACGGAGTTGTCTGCGTTCCGCGAGCTGTTCACGAACCCGAAGGTCGACTCGCTCGTCCGGACAATCGAGGAGGTCGCGCCCGGGAAGAAGGACCAGAAGGCCGGGGCAGGCGACGTGCTGGAGATCTGAGTGGAAAAGGAGACCTGTTTTCCGCTGGTATAATCCCCATCGTCCCCTCCTTGCCCTGGTCGAAGACCGGTCGGTTCTTTTGTGCGGGTTGGCCCGGAAATGAAGAGGCTATAACCCCGGAGGTGGATAAGGATATATCGGAGAGGGAGAAAAGTAAGAGTGGAAGGCAGCAACCAATATGAGGTCGATTTCACCGCGGTTTTGTGATCGGATGGGCATTTTCGGCCCGCTTGCACTGCTATTAGTACTGACTTTCGCCCTGGCAGTCTTCTCCGGCTGCACGGATGATTCAGGCCCGGCAGGGCCTGTCACGGAAGCCCCTGCGCTCCTCGTGGATTACTCCCGGACCGGGGGGATAGCGGGGTTTTCCGACCGCCTGGTGATATACAGCGACGGCGAGGCCGTCTACCAGACGCGGCAGGGATCCGGTGCATTCAAGCTCGGCGCGGAGGAGATGGAGAGACTGCACGGACTGCTCCGGGACGCCGAGGCTGCCGGGTTGAACGGGACATACCCGGCCCAGTCGCCTGGTGCAGATTATTTCTCCTACTTGCTGGTCTTCGGCAACCAGACCATCATGACAGAGACGACAGGGGTCCCGGAAGACCTTGTACCGTTCCTGACGTTCCTTGACGAGATCCTGGCCGCGAACAGGGATAGCCCGTAACTTTTTTCCGCTCGATGGAAGAGTGGGCAAGCGGGGCAGGAACAGCCTAGTTGGGCTGGGGTCCAGCAACTGGCAAGACCAGAGGCATTGCAACAATCGCGTGGAACCCGGGGCTCCAGAATCAAAGATCTCCCGGCGCGCTTGAAATGACGAAAGGGAGAAAAAAGAAATCTCTTCCCGCTATTCGGAATAGAGGCAGGACTGGACGTCCTGCCCGAGCTTCCCGATGGCATCTGCCCTGCACCGCTGGCAGTGCCTCATCTGGCGGACGTACTTCGAGCACTCGTCCTGCATCTTCCTCTTCATATCAGGCGTGGGCGGCGTGATGTGCGAGAACCGGTACTGGGCTATCAGGGGGATAACGTTGAAGGTATAGACCCCCATCTCGCCTACCTTCTTTGCGATCTCCGGGATGTGCTCGTCGTTGATCCCGGGGATGTACACGGTGTTGACCTTGACGATCATCCTGCGTTCCACGGCCATCCGGATTCCCTCGAGCTGGTTCTTGAGAAGGATCTCAGCCCCCTCCCTCCCCTCGTACCGCTTACCCTTGTAATCGACGAACTGGTAGATCTTCGCACCTATATCCGGGTCGATGGCGTTGAGGGTGACCGTGATGTTCCCGACGTCGTATTCCTGGAGCAGATCGATCTTCTCCGGGAGGAGGAGGCCGTTCGTACTGATGCACTTGATGACGTTGGGGAACTGCTCGTGCAGGAGGCGGAGGGTCTCGAATGTCTCCTCGTTTGCGAGGGGCTCGCCCGGGCCGGCGATACCGATCACCTTGATGTACGGGAACTTCTCGATCGCTTTCCTGACCATCTCGACGGCTTCGCGGGGGGAGAGGACCTTCGTCGTCACACCCGGGCGGCTCTCGTTGACGCAGTCGAAGTCCCTGATGCAGTAGTTGCACTGGATGTTGCATCTGGGGGCGACAGGGAGGTGGCATCGCCCGAATGCATGGCAGGCCTTCTCAGAGAAGCATGGGTGTTCCCGTATCTTGCGCATCTGTTCGGGGTCCCACTGGACCTTCCTGCCACCGACCTCGGCGACCTTGTACTCGTTCTCTGTCATGGATCTCTCCCGGGAGCGGGATCGTC
>JAPXNX010000051.1:0-8833 GCA_033811795.1 Methanolinea sp.
CGCGATGCCAAGCCACTGCCGTTTGGAACTGGCAGACCCGGGGAGTGCGGATGGCCGGGTCAGGCATTGTCATCTCGGGTACTGCCATTCTCCCCTCTGAATCGGTTTTCGAGGTCCGTGATATCCCCGAGGAGTTCACGCATGTCACTGTAGCGATTCGATGGGTCCCGGGCGAGGCACTTGAGAATGACATGGTCGAGGAGCCCGAGTCCCGGGATTACTGCAGATGGTGGTGGGACATCTTCTTCGAGGCGTTCCCGCATCGCCTCCGCGATGCTCCCGGCCGAAAACGGGCGCTTGCCGCAGGCCAGCCAGTACCAGATGATGCCGAGCTGGTAAATATCTGTCTGCTGCGTTGTGTCCCCGAACCTGCCGGGGTCGAGCTGCTCGGGGGCTGCATGCAAGAGCGAGAACCCATGGATTGTCGTCTGGAATGTCCCTCTCTCGTCCCGGGCCAATCCCCAGTCCGCTATCCGGGGTTCACCTCCGGGTGATACGAGGATGTTTTCGGGTTTCAGGTCCCGGTGGATGACGCCCTGTTCATGCGCATAAAGGAGTGCCTCTCCGATTTTCCGGATCAGCCGGAGGGAATCACCCGGGCTGACGGGAACGGGCATATCTGCAAGGCTCGACGGGAGGTATTCCATCTCGACAAAAGGGACCGGGAGGATGTTTGCAGCGAAAATGCGGACAATCCCGGGGTGGTCAAGGCTCTCCCATGCCTTCATCTCGCGGAGGAATGTCTTCCCGGTCTGCTCGTCAGTCCTGATGGGGACCTTGACGGCGACCTGTACACCATCGGACCTCCTGTAAGCGGAAAAGACCTGGGCAATCCCACCCTGCTGGACGAAGCTGGTACCGGTATACCTGTTTGCAAGGGCTGCGGGAAAGACCGGGCGGAGCCCTGAGGACTCTCTGTCCTCGAAGAGGACTGTGTCAGGGAGCGGTTTTCTTGTCCCGGACACAGCCGTACCATGCTCCCTATACTGGATTGCCGTGAGAACGAGAGCTGATACGAAGGGAGCGATCACAAGGGGGCTGGGACCTGCGCTGCCCGGGGACAAGGCAAGGATTGGGACGAGGAGTGTGCCTGCCAGCGCGACCAGGCCATGGACTCTTCCCACTTTTAGCGGAGTTCTGCCGGATAAGGAGGAATATGCCATTCCCAGCGACGATATCGCTGCAAACCCGGCCAACGCCGTGACAGGGAACACAAGAACCGGGTCACCCTCCCCTGCCAGGAGAGGGAAAAGGATGCCCACGGCCACGACTGCAAAAACGGTTGCGAGAATGGCATGAGACCCTGCGAGCACACGGGAGTAGGGCTCCCACCATGCCGCGGGCAAGGGGCCTCGGACACGGAAACTGTCCTGCAGGAGGACAATGTAAACGATACCAGCTAAAAGGAGGATTCCGGAGAGGAGAGCAACTCCTGTCCCGGTTCCCGGCCCGGTGTGCCCCTGTTCCCCGCCTGACGTTGTTGCATTCGTTGGGTTTATTGACGGTGCCATGGTGGGCGATGGTATAGTGCCAATTGTTGTCATCGATGGAGGTATTGTCCGGGTTGTCGCGTGAGCTGGCGTTGTCGGCGTCATTGTCTTCACTGCCGGCAGTGACTGTGTAGGCACTCTGACTGACTTGGGGGCGGTTACTGTCGGGAATGGTGTGATCCGTGGCATGGCCTGTGTCGGCCGCAGGATGTCCCTGGCGCTTCCTGTACCCTGCTTGAGTAATTTGAAGAGATCTTCATCCAGTGACCCGTTTGCGATGAAAGACGGGATCCCTGTCTCTTTGTTCTCCTGTGCATGGCATGCAGTGACAGATACCAGCAGCACCAATGCAAGAAGGATGATGTGTCCTTTCCAGGGGGGAGGGCGCCCCTCACTCATGGGGACATGTCTCCAATTGCATTGCCTTCGAGAATGGCAAGTGTGACCGAAAAGTCTCCCCGCGAGAGCATGACCCTGTCGCCATCCTTCAACCTGATTTGCTCCGGGGGAATGATCTTTTTACCGTTGAGGAATGTACCCCCCCTGCTCCCGGCATCCTCGATTGCACACTTATCCCCGTGGATCCGGACCACTGCATGCGGCTTCTCGAGGCGAGTTACAGACCGGTAGGACTGGGGAAAGGCAACACGAGTTGTATTGCCTTCCCTTGTGATCCCACTCTCGCTCCCCCTCCCCAGTTCGGTCTTTGGCTGCACCAGGGGGATGATCCGCCCATCCCACTCACCGCCCAGGACAAGGAGCATCCACCGCTCTGCACAGAGCTCCCTCCCGACCTGCAGCCTGACACTTGCTATCCTCTCTCCGATAGCCTCTGCACTCATCCCCGAAGGCATACTGGAAATCACCCCGAGGTCCCTCTGGATCCGTTCCAGGACACCGGGGACGGGGAGATATATCCAGGCAGGGTGTACTCCCTTTGACGTCTCCCTGCCAAGCCCCGGCATCCTCGTGACGAGGCCTGCTCCGAGGAGTTTTGCCAGGTGTTTCTTGGTATTCTCATAGGAAATTTTGGTCCGATGGGAGAGAGTCCCTGCATCCATGGGCTCTTTCTCGAGAAGCCTGATGATGCGTAGGCGCGCGCTGTTTCCGAGGACTTCAAGGTACTCTGACAGTTCTTCGAGGAACTCCCTGTCATCAGCCGAAAGGATGGTGCTGTCCTTCACGTCGCACTCACCAACCATGGCCCGTCTCTGTTCATAAAAATTCCATTGCAGATCATAAAGAGCATACTGGTGGACGCTGCATTCCGGTATCTGCTTGTCCGTGCTGAAACGGTACGGGTGACAGCACAATTGCACGCATTTTCCCCGATTATGAAAAGGTGAGAAAGGGGCAGGAGGGTGTAAAAGGGTTAGAGAATTCTCCTGCCCGCAAGAAGAAGTGCAATGCCCAGGCCCGCAATGAGGGGAACAGGAGATATTGGTGATAGACCACCGGGAGAATGGGTGGTTGCTGGGACGAGAATGGCACTCACTGTGGCAGTTGCCCCACCCGTGACCTCGACTGCCGAGACATACTCCTGGTACCCATCAGTTGCAACCGATACAGCGTGTCTCCCGACCGGCAGGTCTTTTATCACGATGGGTGTGACACCCCTGTACTGGCCGTCGATACTGACTGCGGCACCTGTGGGGACTGAATCAACAGAGAGCGAGCCTGTCTGGAGGGGGATGAGTGTGACCGGGAACTTCACCACCTCGTTTGGAGAGACGAACACTGATCCGTAATACGTCTCGTAACCTTCTTTCTGGACTGCCAACGAATGGGAACCCGGTAATACGTTATAGAGGATGAGGACCCCGGATGGCGGGGCCTTCCCGGAAGAACTGCCATCCAAGATCACTTCTGAATCGGAGGGTGTGACCAAGAGGTGGATCGTTCCGTATTGGACTGGGGCCTGCGCATTCATCACGACGTAAATGTGGATAACCTGTCCTTTCTTCGGCACGGAATTGATAACTCCCGAGTAGGTCTTGTATCCCTCCTTCTGGAGTGTGTAAGTCCGATAAAACGGTCCGGATAGGTTGACGGGTACATCGAGGACGTAATCATGGATGGAACCGATCAGCTGGCCATCGATGTACACTTCGGCACCATCGACATTGCAATGGAAGCGGTACATCCCCGTGTCTGTCGACAGCTCTGTGGCGGAATCGGCTGATACGGTTGTAATCAGGGCAACAGCCGCACAGAGGATGATATATTTCAGGATTGGACTCTCCATAAACTCCACCAATCAACTATATAGATTGGGGGGAAGTGTGCATATTTAAAGCTATCAGTTTGCAAGCTCCACAAAACCCCTCTTTACCGGGCGGGTCCTTTCATAATCCATGGACAATACAGCAGAATCGGTCCCCCCCCCATCGCTGGTGGATTGGTCTCGTGACAATAGGTT
This sequence comes from Methanolinea sp., assembly GCA_033811795.1. Lineage (GTDB taxonomy): Archaea > Halobacteriota > Methanomicrobia > Methanomicrobiales > Methanospirillaceae > Methanolinea_A. The sequence continues at coordinate 3,910 of JAPXNX010000051.1, forward strand.
TATCTCCTGGATTTAAAAGAAGTATGCCTGATAGGGTATGACAGGATGGGAACCAGAAAGGGGCAGGGTGGATGGTGGTGTTATCTCGCCCGCGTTCTGCGTATGCCCTATGTGCGGTTACCGCGTCCAAAGGCATATTACCGTCCCATGTTTTACCCTCGTCTGCCCGCGGTGCGAGACGCGGTTGTGTCCCGGCTAAAACAGCGGCGGTCTGAATTCTGGATCAGGCCGTTCTGCCGGCCGGACAATTGATCATGAGACGGATTAGGGCATCTCTCTTCTCCCCGTAGGATATGCGGCGGCCCGGAACGAAAAATGAAGAGGCCAGGGCCGAGACTCGAACCCGGGTCGGGGGATCCACAGTCCCCTAGGATAACCAACTACCCCACCCTGGCAGGATATACCCTTCTTTTTTTCACCCATGCACTCTTTAATATATGCCTGCACTGGAGGGAAGGGGACCGGGGACCCCGGTGCGTATATAATTCATGCTGCTCCAGTATATTGCACGGAACCCTGCACCGGGGAGACAGGGGAGATTGAATCTCTTCACTGTTTTTTCATATCCCTGGCATGCGGGCTGTCTGTTCCACCGTGAGCCCTGGAGGGAAGAGGGATGAAAGAGACGAAACGTATCAGGACACCAATTGTCTGCGTGCTCGGGCACGTCGACCATGGAAAGACATCTCTCCTGGACAGGATCAGGGGCTCTTCGGTCGTGAGCATGGAGTACGGTGCCATTACACAGCACATCGGGGCGACCATCGTTCCCATCGATGCCATTCGGAAGATGAGCGGCTCTATGGAAAAGGTCCCCCTCAACGTCCCCGGGCTCCTCTTCATCGATACTCCCGGCCACCATGCCTTCACGACCCTCCGCGCCCGGGGTGGTGCCCTTGCAGACATGGCAGTCCTCGTCGTGGATATCAACCAGGGCTTCCAGCCCCAGACGATCGAGGCACTCCAGATACTCCGCATATACAAAACCCCTTTTGTCGTTGCCGCGACCAAGGTGGACCGCATCCCCGGCTGGAAAGTGACCCCTGACCAGCCGTTCCTTGCGAGTTTTGCAAGGCAGAACGAAAGGGTCAGGGAATTCCTGGAGACGCGCGTCTATGAGATCGTGGGTAAACTGTCGGAATATGGCTTCTCGGCAGAAAGGTTCGACCGTGTCACGGACTTCCAAAGGAACCTTGCTGTCGTCCCAGTCAGCGCCCATACCGGCGAGGGGATCGGGGAACTGCTCATGGTCATGATCGGCCTTGCCCAGCGGTACATGGAAAAAGCCCTCTCCCTCTCCATCGATGGCCCGGGCATGGGGACGATCCTCGAGGTGAAGGAGGAGAAGGGGCTGGGGACCACCCTTGACGTGATCCTCTACGACGGGACCCTCTCGGTTGGCGACGAGATCGCCGTTGCAAAACAGGACGGTATTGTCGTAACAAAGGTCCGGGCCCTTCTCCAGCCCCGCCCACTCCAGGAAATCCTGGTCGAGGACATGTTCCGCAGGGTCAGGTCAGTGACTGCCGCGGCTGGGATCAAGGTGAGCGCCCCCAACCTTGATGGGGCGATTGCTGGTTCGCCGGTTCACGTGGTGCGGGGAGACGCAGATTCCGTGATCGAGAAGATCCGCAGGGAGATGGAGACGATCGATGTACATCTCTCTCCAGAGGGGGTGATCATCAAAGCAGATACCATCGGGGCACTCGAAGCCCTCTGCAAGGAACTCGAGGAGAGGGAGATCGGGGTCATGCGGGCCGAGGTGGGTGCGGTGAGCCGTCATGACCTCATCGATGCAATGACCATCAAGAACCCGTTCTACAAGGTATTGATCGCGTTCTCCACGCCCCTGCTTCCAGATGCCGCCGAGATGGCGAAGGAGCCTGGTTTTCCTGTCAGGATCTTCGAGGGACGCGTTATCTACAAGCTGATCGATGATTACATCCAGTGGAGGGATGATCTCAAGAGAAAGACAGAGCAGCAGAGGTTTGAACAGATCATCTTTCCGGCGAAGATCCGTATACTCCCACACTGCATATTCCGGCAGAGCAACCCTGCAGTGGTGGGCGTGCGCGTCCTCGGTGGGACATTGCGGGCCGATGTCAACCTCGTACAGCGCGATGGGAGGAAGGTGGGGCGCCTGAAGTCCATCCAGTTGAACCAGGAGAACATCAGGGAGGCGCAGACAGGTGCCGAAGTCGCCATCTCCATCGATGGTGCAACCGTGGGCAGGCAGATGGACGTCAATGACGAACTGTACGTGGACGTCCCTGAGAAGCATGTCAAGGTACTCGAGAAGGAGATGCTCTCCAACCTCCCGATCCCTGCGCAGGAAGTCCTTGCAGAGTTCACAGCGATGAAACGAAGAGAGAACCCCTTCTGGGGGAAATAGACTTATTATATCAATCATCCAATTGTAATGGTACTTCATGGAGGCCTGCCTTGCAAGGGACCGCTGTCTCCTTGCGGGGGCCGGCCACGAATAGTTACAGGCCGGCTGCAGGAGAACTGAGGATTCCCTTTCCAGGGGTGGGACACAAGGATGGCAGAATTCAAGATTGTATTGTCTGATCAGAAAACAGGCCGATCTTACAAGGTCGATGTTGGGGGAGGAGCAGCTGGCGCCCTGATCGGGAAACGCATCGGGGACGAGGTGGATGCAGGCATTTTCGGGCTCCCGGGTTACAGGATGGAGATTACGGGGGGATCCGACCGGAACGGCACTCCGGCACGGAGGAACCTCCCCATTGCGGGACGGCGGAAGATCCTTCTCTCAGGTGGTGCAGGTTTCAAGCCTGAGCGGGAAGGACAGCGGAGGAGAAAGAGCATCCGCGGAAACGAGATTACAGCCGATTTAGTACAAATCAATGCGCGCGTCATCCAGTACGGTGAGAAGCCACTCGAAGATATATTTGTAAAACCTGCAGCAGAAGAGAAGAAAGAATAATCAACTTCTTTCCGGGGAAAGTGCCCCGCTTTGCACCGCATGTTTCCATGGCAAACCTCCCTGCTCACGATGAGAGGATACGCTCCCTCAATGCTGGGAGGAGATCCTGGTATTCCACCTTGTAGCGCTTTGCCAGGATAACTGCTGCAGCTTCGCTGGAGAGGTTGCCCTGGAACCTGTCCTGGACAATACTGTTTATCTCGGACACCACCGTGCCTTTCGGAATCCCTGCACGTTCGGAGATGCGCTGAACGAGGTCATCCAGAGGGGTTGACCGCTGGAAGACCGAGGCACCTGGTTTGAAGCCCAGGGGGATCTCTATTCGCGAAACATCGAAAAGGGGGTGGATCATGTCACCCTCGACACCGACTAAGCCCTCCTCGATGGCCCGCGAGATGACTTGGTTTGCCTGTTCGATGTTCATCCAATGCTGCTTGAACGCGAGGTAGTACACGATCTCGTTCTTCTTGAGCTGGTCCCTGTGGGAATGGCGGAATGGTGCAGCAATGGTGATGGAAAGGCTCATCTCTTTGCTCCAGGAGTCGTGGATATAACCATGAGGTTTCTCTCCGGTATGCTATCAACTGTTCGACGCCTTCATTTACGAGCGGTTTCTGCAAGTCTTGATACTTCTTTTCGAAAATTTGAGTAAACGGTGAACTGATAGAGCCAGGTTTTCCGCTCACGCACTATTGTTGTCCGATTCCCCGGCATACCCTTGGAAAACCAAAATTTCGATGGAAAACCAATGGGACTGTCTTGTTCCAGGGGGATATCCAGACAGGCCCAAGCACCCCTTTCTGCATGTATGAGAATATTTATATTATTATGTGAATAATATACGTGTAGCAAAAGTCGTATCTACTCATAATTATCCTCCTACTCATCGTGTTCATTCCTGGATACGACTTTTGAAACTTTTGAATTAACTTACGCGCATGCAATAAAGATAATCACCGGGTTTAACAAAAAAAGATATTATTTGATCAGAATGGCGTTTATGCCACCTTCCTGGCCGGGACGGCTGATGATGCGTGCACGCCCGATCTCAGTCCTGATGACAGCTCCCCTGGTCAGGAGACTCCGTCTGACATAGTTGGGATTGGCAACGTTCTCTTCCACGGTCTCTATCCTCGCACGTCGGACATTTCCCGATGCCGGATCGGCAACGTTGGCATATTCTGCACGCATTGTCCTGACCTTGACATTGCCCCCCGTGATCCTGACAACTGCCCTCCTGTCCGTCCCGATGTGGCTGTCCGTTGGTGCTGACCCGATCTCACTCCTCCTCTTCACGAGGCGGAGATGGTACCTGCCGCCTGTAGGCTTCCTTACAGATCTCCCTTGCCAGAGCATGCAATCTCCCCTGTCATTCTCTCTTTATAGTAGTCTTTCCTGGAAGGATCGATTCCTGCCGAAGTTTTCATATGTTTGTGCCCTGTCCTAATAAACCTCACCGCTCATCCAAGGAGGGCGTTCAGGAACGGGACCACTCCATCACCCGCCTTGAGATTCGTCCTGAACACTTTCATCCCGGGGTGGTAGCGTTTCATGTCTTTTTCCATTCGGTCGAGGTCTGCCCCGACGAGGGGTGCGAGGTCAATCTTGTTGATGATACCAAGATCGCACCCCCGGAACATCATCGGGTGCTTGTTTACGACATCGTCACCTTCCGTCGAACTGACGATGACGCATCTCTTCTCGGCACCCAGCGGAAAATCGGTCGGGCAGACCATGTTGCCCACGTTCTCGATGAAGAGGATGTCGATGTCGTCGAGATCCAGCCCCTCGAGAGCATGCTCAACCAAGTGGGCGTCAAGGTGGCATTCCTTTCCCGTGTTTGCGTTCACCGCGGGGATACCGAGAGCCCGGATCCTCTGGTAATCATCGTCTCCGTACACGTCTCCAGCAATCGCCGCAGGTCTCAACCCCCTTTCCATGAGATGAGGAACGATCTTCTCTATCAAAGCGGTCTTT
>JAPXNX010000052.1:0-8829 GCA_033811795.1 Methanolinea sp.
GTCGAGGACAATCCCAACGATGTCGAGCTCATCCTCCATGTCTTCCAGTGGTGCAATCTTTCTGACAGGGTCCATGTCGCATGGAACGGTGAAGAAGCCCTCGACTACGTATTTGGTACTGGCCCTTACAGTGGAAGAGACATTCATAACCAGCCAAATGTCATCCTCCTCGACCTGAAACTTCCCAGGGTCGATGGCATCGAGGTCATCAAGCGCCTGAAAGGTGATCCGAAAACCCGCACCATTCCCATTGTGGTCCTGACCTCCTCCAGGGAAGACCGGGATATCGTGGAGAGCTATGGCCTCGGAGTGAACAGCTATATCGTAAAACCGGTGAAATTCGACGATTTTGCAAACGTCATCCGGGAACTTGGACTCTACTGGAGGTTTGTCAACCAACCGCCAATAAAAGAAGACAATGATTAGATCTCAATTTTTTTCTTTGTCCATGGAGTTCGGGGCCGTTTTCTCCATGCATCTCCGTTCCTCTCGTTTTGCTCCGCAGCAAGGAGATAATATGCCGCAAGCCCCTTCCATTCCCCCCATCGTCCGGCAATCTCCCTTGCGCGGGCAGGGCTGACATCCTCACCGGGGCAATAGAAATGGCCTATCGCACGCCTTATCCCCAGGTCGTCGGCAGGGATAGTGTCCAGGCGATGGAGGCCCCGCAGTAGTACGAACTCCGCTGTCCACCTCCCGATACCCCGGACCCTGCACAATTCACGGACAAAAAAGTCTGGACCGCTTGCCGATCCTAACGATTCGAGGTCGAGCGCCCCCTCCCTCACCATTCGTGCAATATCAGAGATATACTCGCCTTTCCGGGCAGAGAGCCCGCACTCGCGGAACTCGGCCGGACTTGCATCCGCGAGATCCTCCGGGCGGGGATACGCACAGTACGTCTTTTTACCGACCCTGACCTCTTCTCCAAATCGTCTCACCAGTCGCGACTCGATCTTCCGTGCGACAGGGGTCGCTATCTGCTGCTCGATTATCGATGTCACCAGTGCCTCGAAGACGGTTTCTGACGATGGGACTTTCAGGCCATGAAAGGCCGCCGTCAGGCTGGCGAGAACAGGGTCATCACTTACGGCCTGGTAAAAAACTTCGAGGTCATCGTCCAGGCTCAGCATGCGGGAGATGTGTCTCTTCAAGTCTTCTTCAGGAGTTTCACGTGACTCCCCTCCAGGGAGAGCATCGACTGCAAGGACTGCATCGCCCTCCTCTCCAACCTCCCTGATACGGATGATGATCGGTTCACCCCTGATACGGATGACCTGCGAAAAGACGTTCTGCTGGAACTTCCTGAATGCCGGGTCTCTACCGGAAAAGAAACTGCAGCTTAAAGAAAAGTCATACGGGGGGACCGGGTAGATGAGGAGGGGCATTTCGCGGGATACAATGGGAAGGGGCGGGAGAAAAAATGATGGTATTTCTCCTTCCCCATAAGTGGCAATCTTTAATTCCCCTCATCCCCACTCCCTCACCATATGATCAGAGTTGCCATCAATGGGTACGGGACCATCGGAAAGCGTGTTGCCGATGCGGTGTCTGCCCAGCCTGACATGAAAGTGGTGGGGGTCTCCAAGACGAGACCAAGCCACGAGGCCTTCGTAGCCAAGTCCAGGGGATACCCGCTCTACATCGCCGACCTCTCGAAAAAGGCTGCCTTCGAGAAGGCCGGTCTCCCTGTCGCGGGGAGCACCGAGGACATGCTGAAGACTGCCGATATCGTGGTTGATGCAACACCGGGCGGTGTCGGGGAGAAGAACAGGCCGCTCTACGAGAAGGCTGGGGTGAAGGCCATCTGGCAGGGAGGGGAGGAGCACGAAGTTGCCGGGTTCTCGTTCAACTCTGACTGCAATTACACCGATGCCACGGGAAAGCAGTTCGCCCGCGTTGTCTCCTGCAACACCACGGGGCTGTGCCGCATCATCAACGCGATGGACAGGAATTTCGGTGTCGATAAGGTCCGGGCTGTGATGGTACGCCGGGGTGGGGATCCTGCAGACATCAAGAGGGGTCCAATCGATGCAATCGTGCTGAACCCTGTCCATATCCCTAGCCACCATGGGCCGGACGTCCAAAGCGTGCTGCCTCATATCGACATCGTCACGCTTGCCATGATCGTCCCGGTGACGATGATGCATATGCATGCCGTGCAGATGGATTTGAAAAAAGTGGCAACGCGCGATGAGGTCATCGGTATCATCGAGAAGAACCCCCGAATGGGGCTTGTACGGAATGCTACCGGGATAACGAGCACCGCCGAGCTGAAGGAGTATGCCATGGACATGGGGCGGCCCCGCTCGGACCTGTGGGAGAACGGGATCTTCGAAGATTCGATCTCCTGCGCAGGGAAGGAACTCTACCTCTTCCAGGCGATCCACCAGGAGGCGGACGTCGTGGTCGAGAACATCGACTGCATCCGGGCAATGACCGGCATCGAAAAGGACCCGGCAAGATCCATCGCGATGACAAACCGTGCGCTGAATTTCGTGCCAATTGGGTGACTCTTTTTTCGACAGGCTCGATGCGTCAGGTGGGAAGTCCGAATCGAATTTTTATACCTGAATTGTCAGCCGGAGATTTCATCGCACACGTTTTTCGCTACAATTTATGCCTACGATCCCACCTATCCCGGCCTGGTTTTCCCTCACCTGAACCTGAAATGATGAGGGGCCTTGAGCATCCTCACAAGCATTAACACCATGAATTCCCCATTTTATACGAATGGATGCGTATGCTCTGGCGACGAGGAACACCGTGGAAGTGGTCACGAACGACGAGCTCCGCGAGCTCCTTGCGAAGGAGAAGAAAAGAGTATATGCCGGGTATGAACCGAGCGGCGAGATCCACCTCGGCCACCTCGTGACAGTCAACAAGCTCATCGACCTCCAGCAGGCAGGCTTCGAGGTTGTCATCCTGCTCGCGGACCTACATGCATTTCTGAACCGGAAAGGGACCATGGAGGAGGTCAGGGAACTGGCCGGGTACAACAGGCGGTGCTTCGAAGGACTTGGGCTCTCTGGTGTCCGGTACGTGCTCGGGTCGGACCTGCAGCTTGACAGTGACTACGAACTGATGGTCCTGCGGCTGTCCCAGCAGATCACATTGAACAGGGCTACACGTAGCATGGACGAAGTGGGCAGGCAGATGGAGAACCCGACCGTCTCCCAGATGATATACCCGATCATGCAGATGGTGGACATTGCAAGGCTGGGGGTCGATGCTGCTGTAGGGGGCATAGACCAGAGGAAGATCCACATGCTCGCCAGGGAACACCTCCCCTCCGTAGGGTACCCGGCGCCGGTCTGCATCCATACGCCTATCATAAACGGCCTCGACGGGAAGAAGATGTCCTCCTCGAGCCACAATTACATATCCGTTGCCGACAGCGTCGAAGAGATCGAGAAGAAGTGCCAGAAGGCGTTCTGCCCTCCGGAGTGCGAGGACAACCCGATCCTCCAGATCCTCCAGTACCATATTTTTCCCCGAGTCCCCCGTGTGGAGGTTAGCAGGCCCGAAAAGTTCGGTGGTGACCGTGAGTTTTCAAGCTATTCGGAACTCGAGGACGCATACAGGAAGGGGAGCATCCACCCGCTCGACCTGAAGAAGACCACAGCCAGGTACCTGGCCGAGATCCTTGCAGGCGTCAGGGACCGCGCCGCATGAGCGGGTGAGAGGGTGAGCATCGACCGCATCGAGGACAGGTTCGACCGGAAGATCGCGGAACTTGGCGTCCGAGTCAAGGACATGGACCAGCTCAAGGTGCGCGAGGACGTCTTTGATGAGATCACCCTCCTCTCCCTCTACCGCCTCGTCCATAAGGGCTGGATCACTGCAATCGGGGGGTCCATCTCGACGGGGAAGGAGGCCAACGTTTTTTTGGGTGAACGGGACGAGACCGCCCTTGCGATCAAGATTTACCGGATCCGGACTGCCAATTTCAATGCAATGAGCGAGTATATCATCGGGGACCGGCGGTTCTCGGGGATCAGGAGGACTCGCAAGGACATCGTCTTTGCATGGACCAGGAAGGAGTACTCCAACCTCCTCCGTGCCCACGAAGCTGGTCTTCCTGTCCCGAGGCCCCTCGTTTGGGACAGGAACATACTTATAATGGAGTTCCTCGGCGAGAGTGAACGCCCCTATCCCCAGCTCCGTGCCGCAGATCTGGTAGACCCGGCCTCAGCATACCAGGAGATCCTCGGGTTCATTACGGCACTCTACCGGAAGGCCGGCCTCGTTCATGCTGACCTCTCGGAGTACAACATCCTCGCAGGAGACCGCCTCTATATCATCGACATGGGGCAGGCTGTCATGGAGGACCACCCCCGGGCGCTCTATTTCCTGGCCCGGGACATCGCAAACATCAACAGGTTTTTCCGGTCAAAGTGCCCTCTCCGTGATGAGAGGGAGTTCTTTTCCGAGGTGACCGGGATCTCACTCGAGGGAGAGCCCGCCGGTGACGGGAGGCGAAAGAAGGCATGATGCAGGAACTGAAAGTTGCCCAGAACCGTGTTGGTGTCCTGATCGGAAAGGGCGGCCAGGTAAAGAAGGACCTGGAGGAGAAGACAGGGACCAGGATAAGTATCGACAGCCAGGAGGGGATGGTCAGGGTCGAGGGGGAGTCTGCTGTCCCCTTCCTCCGGGCAGTCGAGGTGATCAATGCCATCAACAGGGGTTTTTCGCCTGAACGGGCGTTTACCCTTCTCGAAGACGAAGATCTCCTCCTCGACGTGATCGACCTTTCCGGGATCGCTGACACCCCCCGGCAGCTGGACCGTATCAGGGGGAGAATCATCGGGCGCGACGGCAGGGCACGGGAGCAGATCGAGCACATGACGAACACCCAGATCTCCGTCCTCGGAAAGACAATCGCCCTCATCGGTCTGCCGGAACATCTCAAGGTCGCCCGGGCTGCAATCGACATGCTGATCGAGGGTGCTCCCCACGAAGCGGTCTTCTCTTACCTCGAGAAGAAACGACAGGAATCCCGGCAGAACATGATCGATTACTATTACTGATACTATGAGTTGCACCATTGACTGGCGGGAGGACGAACTGAACGACCCACGGCATTATTTCCGGTGCAAGCGGATAACATCGGATGGCCATTTTTTTGTTGAGATCAAATTATAATGAGAGTTCTGGAGTGGAAACAAAGGGGTTATAAATGAAGGTGAGAGACCTCCCGCTTCCGGGTTATCTCCTGAAAAACTATGCTGACCTCGGCATCGACGAGCTGTATCCCCCACAGACTGAATGTGTCGGGAAGGGACTGTTCGAGGGGAAAAACATCCTCCTTGCCGTTCCCACAGCGAGCGGAAAGACCCTGGTTGCAGAGATGGCCATGCACTACCATATCTCCCGGGGTGGGAAGTGCCTTTACATCGTCCCCCTCAAGGCCCTCGCAAGCGAGAAATACGACGACTTCGCCAGGAAAAAGGTCAAGGTCGGGATTTCAACCGGGGATTTCGATCGCCGGGACGAAAACCTCGGGCGGAACGATATCATCGTGGCAACAAGTGAGAAGGTCGACTCGCTGATACGCAACCGTGCACACTGGATCCCCGCAATCACTCTCCTTGTCGTGGACGAGGTACATCTCATTGACGAGCCCAGGCGCGGCCCGACACTCGAGATGGTCATCACCAAGTTGCGGGCAAAAAACGAGAATCTCCAGCTAATTGCCCTCTCGGCAACGATAGGAAACCCCTGCGTTTTGGCGGGCTGGCTCGGTGCGGAGGTGGTGACAGGGTCATGGCGCCCCGTAGACCTCCGCCAGGGTGTATACTGCAACGGTAGGATCTGTTTCGGCAGGGAAACCCGAAAAGTGCCCCCCGTCTCGCGGAACGAGGATGTCAACCTCCTGCTCGACACGGTATCCGAGGGTGGACAATGCCTTGTCTTTGTCTCGTCGCGCAAGAATGCCGAGGCATATGCAAAGAGAGCGGCAGCTGCACTCAAATGCACTGACCCCGGCCTCGAGGGGTATGCCGCCCGCCTGAAGAAGGTGTCGCAGACCGGCAATGAGGAAGTCCTCGCCTCCTGCGTCGCCATGGGTGCAGCGTTCCACCATGCCGGGCTGTCCCGGGAGTCGCGGGCCATCGTGGAGGAGGGGTTCAGGAAAGGCCACATTCGGTGTATCGCATCAACCCCGACACTTGCTGCTGGGCTGAACCTCCCTGCCCGGCGGGTCGTCGTAAGGGATTTCCGCCGCTACGAGGCTGGCCAGGGAATGGTACCTATACCTGCCCGCGAATACCACCAGATGGCAGGAAGGGCCGGGCGACCAGGTCTTGACCCATACGGGGAGGCGGTCCTCATTGCGAAGGACGAGATCGAGGCAAAGGACCTTGAGGAATTCTATATTAATGCCCCCGCCGAGGACATCAACTCCCGGTGCGCTGACGAGTCCGTCCTGGTAACGCACATCCTCTCCCTGATTGTATCTGGATTCGCACGCACGCACGATGACCTGATAACGTTCCTCGACAGGACATTTTACTATTTCCAGCACAAGAAGAGCCGCGTGATGGAGGCCGTCACCAAAAAGGCTCTGGATTTCCTGGAAACTGCTGGAATGATAACGAACCTTGGCGGCAACATGTCCGCAACTGAGTATGGGACACTGGTTTCGCTCCTCTATGTCGACCCGCGAGGTGCCGAAACTATCGTTTCGGGTATGAGTTCAGCGAAGGGATACTCGGACATGGGGCTGCTTCATCTCATCTGCACTACGCCGGACATGTTCTGCCTGTATGTCAGCAACAAGGACATCCCCACCCTGGAAAGGTATCTTCTCGAGAACGAGGATGAGTTGTGGCTGGACCTCTCATTCGGAGAGGAGGAGCCATTTTTCCGTGCCCTCAAGACTGCCCTCGTTCTCCGGGACTGGACCGGTGAGGTTCCCATCGAGACCATATGCGAGAGGTATTCCATTGGGGCGGGGGATGTCCACGCACTCGTCGAGAGCTGCAACTGGCTTCTCCATGCCTCGGGCCGACTCTCCTCGATGTGTGCACCGCGGTTCACACGGGCGATACGCGAGTTCGAAGTCTGCATGAAACACGGTATCAGGCGCGAGCTCCTGCCGCTTGTAAGGCTGCGCAACATCGGCCGGGTGAGGGCACGGAGCCTCTATTCCAATGGGATAACGACTCCGGATGCCCTACGTGCAGCCGATCCACGGGTCGTTGCATCCATTCTCGGGCGCGGGGTCGCCCAGTCTGTCCTGAAACAGCTGGAACAGGAAGACAGCGATGACCAGGATGGCACGGGCGGGGATACTAGCACTCCCCTCGGCCAGTCCCGGCTCGACGCATTCGTGGGGGGACATTAAACGAACTCTTTCTCAATTCGGCAGGTGAGGGTCATGATCGAGGACCTGGAGGGTTTTCTGCAGAAGATCAATCGTATCGCGGCCAGGGCGGGGACGCATATTATCCTCTTCGATGCCAGCAGAATGGCTGGAAAGGCGCACGCCACGTCAGCTCTCCACCATGCCTTCAGATCACTCGAGAACGACACGATGATCTCATCAAGTGTCGAGGTGGAGGCCCTCCTCTATGCAGCCGGTTCGCGCCAGATAGTAGAGGGAATACAATTCGGGGTGCATGCTGGTGAGAACAGGGTATACCTCTGCCTGTGCCCGGAGAGCAGGGAGGCATGGGAAGAGCTTTCACCTCTCTTTTCACCTGCCGATGACGAGGACTGGGAGTCTATCACTCCGGAAAAGGCGGCCCTTCTCTGTTCCCTGTTCTCGATCACGCCCCGTGAACTCGAGGTCTGCGGGATCGAGAGACTACAGGACCTCGTCATGGAGAGAGTGGCACTGCTCGAGGTCTACCGGTAAATCTACCGGTAAAGAATAATTTATTGCTCTCTCTTCCGGGCATGCGATACCAGGTGGCGCAACTCAGGGAGTATGATCTCCCTCATGGCAAGCGTTACTGCCGCTGTCGAGCCAGGCAGGCAGAAGACTATCCTCTCTCTGCATGTCCCTGCGATGGCTCTCGAAAGGAGCGCTGCTGTCCCGACATCAGCATAACTCTTCTGCCGGAAGATCTCTCCAAACCCGTCGATGATCTTGTCAAGAACAGGGACTACGGCTTCGATTGTACAGTCATCAGGCGATATACCTGTACCCCCGTTGAGAATGACACAGTTGCAGTCTCCGAGGACTTCATGGAGGCCACACCTGATCATCAGGATGTCGTCTCTCACGATTGAGTAGTGGAGAACAGGGATCTTTTCTTCTTCCAGGAGAGAGAGAATTGCCTGTCCACTTCCGTCAGTCTCCCTCGTACGTGTGGTGGAAACGGTGATCACGGCTGCCGTGATATCCATGGGTCTTTCGTGTTCTTTCTTCATCGGTAACTGGTTCGTTTCTCAAATAGGATAAACAATATTGCTTGCCCTTGGCCTGTTTACCGGCATTGCCAGAAGCAGGAGCAAGACCCCTTTATTTCCACTGGAGATTGGGAAGTGACAGAGGGTGCTTCCCAATCTCCAATGGAACTCAAAAAGGCTGACCCTAAATCAATGGTATAACTTGGTCCGAAAAATTGGTTTGGCTCTTCGTCAGTTCAAGCAGGATGAATATTGGGCTCTGAATCCCTGGGCCTATACAAGTATTGTGATTTTCCTGGTTTTGCTAATCACTGAACCGCCGCTAGGGCACCCTTCGGGGGCGGTGGGGTGCATCGCACCGGGGGTATGGGGACGTAGAGCCCCGACTCGTACTTGATTCCCCCCTCAAGTTAGCGAAGAGCCTTTGGTTTTCATCCATTGAGCCTGATGCTTGCATCATGGCGTTTTATC
>JAPXNX010000053.1:0-8289 GCA_033811795.1 Methanolinea sp.
CCCATATCGGTGTCGCGTTTCTCGGTGGTTTTTCGATCGATGGTCCCACGATGGAGGCAAGCAGGGACCTGGAACGCTCGGGCCGCAGGGAATTCCTGTTTGACGATCCAGTGGAAGAGCTGTCGCGGCAGGTCTCGCTGATGGAAAGGTCGGGTGTTGTGTGCGGGTTGAACCTCCGGGGCAGTTCGCCTGAATCTTTCGGGGAAGTATCATCGCAGCTCGGTGACAACATGATAATCGAGATCGATGCTCACTGCAGGCAGGCACCTATCGTGGAAGTGCACTCCGGCGAGTACCTCCTGACCCATACCGACCTTCTCGCCGAGGAGATAAAAGCATTGAAACATGAAGGTGTCACTGTCTCGGTAAAGATCCGCGCTGGTATCAGCTCCGATGACCGTCACCTCGCGAAGAAGATTTGGCAAGCCGGTGCCGACATCATCCATGTGGACCTGATGGACTTTGACTACCAGAAAATCAGGCAGATCAGGAATTCCTGCCCACTTGTCCTCATTGCGAATAATTCTATGAAAACTTTCGACAGGGTCAGGGACATGTTCTCCCATGGCGCTGACCTTGTCTCCCTTGCACGGGGTGCCGAGGTGCATACACTTGCCGGGCTCGATGCCGCCATAGAACGCTACACTGATGAACACGGGTGGTACAATGCCCCAAAGCAGCTCTGCCGCGGGGGAGATATCAGAGCCCTCGCATTCTGCTGCATGCCTGTCAAGAACTGCCCGCTGCTTCCCATGCTCGATAGGCTTGGGCTTTCCCGCGAAGAATACCTGTCATTCAAGCAGCGTGCGGTCGCCGGTACCCCGCTCGAACCGGGGGCCCAGACGTGTTTCGGGAGCCTGGCCTGGTGTTGCAAGGACTCCTCGCCCTGCATGTTCCGCGAGATGACACTGGCCCAGTACGGCCTCTCGAGCCAGGAGTACATGAGGCAGAAGAAGCAATTGGCTGATAAGATAGTACAGCATCTCTTTTCGAAGCATGCGGAACCTCACACGTGCTGAACGCGCCCAGCTCGCAATGGTCCTCGAGGTATCTGCATTTCCAAAACCGGGCAACGTGGACAGGTGCCATGACTTTCTAAACACGAGGCTGGAACACTTTCTCGCCTCGGCTATCCTGGCCGGTCCGGCACTGGAAGCTGCAGAAATAGGGGGCAGGGGACTTGGGGGACTCATTCAGGAGGCTGTGGAACTCACGTGCGGGCATTCCGGTGGGAACACTCACTTCGGTGCATTCATCCTCCTCGTGCCGCTCGTGGCAGGTGACGGTATCGAGGGCGCGAACCGGCTCGTGAAAGAGACTGACGTCGAGGACTCGATCGAATTCTATCGTGCATTCGGAAAAACGAGCGTAAGGGTCATTCCCGGGCACGAACTCGACGTCCACGATCCCGCCTCCCTAAAGGAGATCCGTGAAAGAGGGATGACACTCTATGATCTCATGCTCTACTCCGCCCCGAGGGACATGGTCGCGAGGGAATGGGTATCCGGGTTCCAGATGACAAGGAAGGGGGCGGACCTTCTGCATGCAGCAGGGTGCGGGAGGCAGGGGATCGTCAAGGCTTTCCTCTCGCTCCTTGCACTCGAACCCGATACGTTCATCATCAAGAAGCATGGCGCGGAGGTCGCGGGGATGACTATGAGGAAGGCCCGGCAGGTCATCGAAGGTGTGCGTGACCTCCAGGCATTCGACCAGGAGTGTATCGAGAAGGGGATCAACCCCGGCTCTACCGCAGATATTATCATCGCGTCGCTTTACACTGCATTGGGGGAAGGCTGGGAATGGGACTGCTGAGAGAAGGTATCAACGAGGTCATCGCAACGACGAGGGACAATGCAGCACCAATGGGAGTCATTCTTCGCGACAGCAGATATGCGATGGTCGCCTTCCATGGCAGCCACACGGCTGAAAACATCTCCCGGCATGGATGGGTCGTTGCGAACATCGTCCATGATCCGGTCATGTATGTCCGGACTGCCTTTTTGGACCTGGAACCCGGGTATTTCTGCGAAGAACCAGCAGGAGGCCTTGCAGTCCAGAGGCTTTCCGGTGCGGAGGGATGGGTTGCGTTCCAGGCAGATATTGCCAGGTATACAGGGGAATCCCTCGTGGTGGCATTGACACCCTTGCGCGAAGAGGTCTGTTCCTGCACTGTTCATCCTGTCAACAGGGGTTTTTCGAGTGTAATAGAAGCTACAATCCATGCGACGCGGTTTATCCGGAGAGAGGACGCACATCTTGCACGCCTCATATCGCACCACGCCTCCATCGTCCGCAGGTGCGGGGGTCCACAGGAGAGGGAGGCACTGGCACTCCTTGAGGAGATCCTCTTTAGGGAATGTGGTTTCCGGACGTCCTAGCAAACCCGTGGGACAGGGTCTCCTATCGGCGGCTCGATGAACCGCTCGCCACCGATCGATGTCTCCAGGATGACCCCTGAGCCTGGCACGACCTCTCCGATGATCGCCGCGTCCCTCCCGTAGGGGTGCGATTGGATTGCTGCAAGGACAGCGCCGGCGTCTCTGCCTCTCACGCCCATCACGACCTTGCCCTCGTTCGCAACCTGAAGCGGGTCGATTCCAAGCATCCCCGAGGCACTCCTGACGCTCTTTTTTATCGGGACCTGTTCTTCCCGGATCCTCACGCCCACCCTGCTCTTCCGCGCCATCTCGTTGATCGCACTGGCAAACCCGCCCCGGGTGGGGTCCTTCATTGCATGGATATCTCCAGCCTCCAGTGCCCTTTCGACTAGGCCCCAGAGTGGTGCGACATCGGACCTGAGCTGGGACCCGAGCGAGAGTCCTGCACGCTCGGCCATGATCGTCATTCCATGGTCGCCAAGGGTGCCGTTCACGATGATGGCATCGCCAGGCTGGAGAGTGCAGTCCCGGATGACATTCTTTGCAATCCCGATCCCGGCCGTGTTCACGACTATACCCTCCAGGGAACCTTTCTCGATGACCTTCGTATCCCCCGTAACGATGCTCGCCCCGCACTCTCCAAGAGCTGCGTCCATCGACATGACTATCCTCTCGAGGTCAGCGGAATCGAAGCCCTCCTCGATGACCATACCACAGGAGAGCGCAACTGGCCTGCCGCCCATCATGGCCAGGTCGTTGACCGTTCCGCACACTGCAAGCCTCCCGATATCCCCGCCAGGGAAGAATAGCGGCCGGACCACGTGGGAATCAGTTGTAAATACCACGTTTTGTCCGCCTAACGGGATGACCGCACCGTCATCGAGCGATTCGAGGCCGATTCCGCCGGCATTCCTATGTTCCATCCGGGTCAGTACCTCTAGGAGCTCGCCCATGACCTCCCCTCCTGCGCCATGCATGAGCGTGACTTTCATTCGTCGTCCACCTCTACTTCCATATGCGTGACAATGACTTCCCTCCCCTTGATGAGTTCCGGAAACCTGCCGCACTGCGGGCACACGAACCGCTCGGACCCCTCGTATCCGCAACTGCACCGCGTCTGGGGTGGGATGACCGACCAGGTCAGGTGTGAGCCTTTCATGAGGGAGTCATCCTCGACGAGGGCATCGTAGAGAAAAGATACCTGTTCAGGGCTGACCATTGCCATCTCCCCGAATTCCACGTGGACTTCTTTTACATCCTTCGCACCCTTCTCGAGCGCAGCTTTTCGTGCGGTGGCATAGATATCGTAGGCGATTCCGAACTCATGCATACGGGACGCTTCCTTCTCGCCGGGGGACCTCCTTTTCCGGGAAAAAAGCCCGGTACCGGGACTGCCCCGGAAGACTGCTATTATTTACATTTTGCTGCAATCTGGATAAAACATTCTTTCCCCCGTTCTCTTCGCTGTTCCGGGGCCGGTCGATGCGTCCATTGCATGGGGAGAAAAAAGGCAGGGGGTAGTGAAAAAGAAGAACTCTTATCCCTCGCGGGTAATGATCTTCAGACCCTCGTTGTCGACTGCCGACGTGACGGCGATCGAGAGGCCGAGAGCCCGGACGATATCTTCGACCTCTGACCCTGGTTTTTCGGTTATGATGACAATCGATGGCCCTACAGAACTCATGCCCACGAACTCCAGCCCTGACTCGCGCAGTCTGCTCATGTAGTGATAGATGGCGAAGCTGTGGTGCTCCACTTCTGCCCTCTTCGAACCCCTGAAATCGAATTCCCAAATGATATCCCCCATCCTCGGGAGATCCCCCTTTTCGAGGGCTGGGATCAAGTCCATCATTATCAGGTAGGCCTTGAGTTCCCTGTCGCGGTAGTCGAGGACTCGCGCCTTGTTCATCAGGAGGTCGAATTCCTTTGTCCCGGCAGAAGAGATATCACTTGGCGGTATGACGACATAGACATTCTTTCCCTCGGCAAATGAGTGGTGGTAGATAAGGGTCAGGTCATCCCCCATGATCGCCATGCCGCCGTGTGTGGATGCAGCCGGACCCACCCCTGTCTCGAACCCGAAGGCAACATTGCCTTCGACGGTCTCCTCGACGTAGTTGTAGCCGATCATCTTCCGGAGCTGGTCATTCGAAAAGGGAGAGCCGACTGCCCTGTTGAGCGCATTGGCGAGGGCGATCATGATGGTGCTCGTCGAACCGAGTCCCACGTGCTGGTGCTGGTGGTCGCGGGCGATGACGGAAAACCCTCCGGTGTAACCGGACAGCTTCTTGAACACCTCGATAAAATGCCTGATGATTGCAGGGCGGTTGTAGTCTATCGCAATATCTTCCTCCGTGCAGGTGACTGTTACAGTGCAGTAAAGCTGGATCGCAAAGCCGACTCCCCCTCCCCCGGGCCGGGATGGAGAGAACCGGTTCATGTCGAGCACTGTCAGATGGATCCGGGCGGGCGCCTGGACGGTAACCGTCCCGGAGAATGGGGCGATGGGTTTCGAACATTCAATCCCGGCAGTCTTCACCTGTTCTCCCGGCCTGAATGCAAAAAATTCATACTCGACAAGGTCGAGGTCACCCCCGCGTATCTTCATTATCGTCATGGGTTGATTCGTCCTTCCTTCTTTTCAGAGTATAGAAAATTGGTATGGTTGCTATTGAGTATCTCCAATTCAAGGAAGAAAACAATTATGCCTGACTGTCCTCTACAATTTACTGCCAAAGTCTGTCGATGGCGACAGAAAATGGAGGAGAGAACATGGATATATACGTATGCAGCATATGCGGGCACGAATACAACCCGGAGAGGGGAGAGCCCGACATGGGTATCCCGCCAGGTGTCGATTTCTTACAGTTACCCGAAGACTGGAGGTGCCCCATATGCCAGGCGGCACGCAGCTTGTTTAAGCGCCGGTGAGAGGTTATACTTATGGCAGTACGTGAAATTGCCCCGGGCATTTCTGCAGTGGGAGCCCTTGATTTCGATCGAAGGCTCTTCGACTCGCTCATCCCTCTCCCGCATGGGACGAGTTACAACTCCTACCTCGTGAAGGGCAGGAAGAAGACAGCCCTCATCGACACCGTGGATCCGACAAAAGAACGTGACCTGGTCACCAACCTTGTCAAGTCCCGGATTGAGGGTATCGATTACATCGTGATCAACCACGTCGAGCAGGATCACTCCGGTTCGCTGCCGATGATGGCTGAACTCTTTCCCAAGGCCGAAATTGTCGTCAACGAGAAGTCCGAGGACCTCGCCGTCCGGCTCCTGGAGACAGATCCGAGGCGCTGCCTGGTGGTAAAGGATGGAGACAAGTTGGATCTCGGGGGAAAGACGCTCCAGTTCTTCATCACGCCATGGGTACACTGGCCTGAGACCATGGTGACCTATGCTGTCGAAGACCGGGTCCTCTTCTCATGCGACCTTTTCGGCATGCACTATGCGGAGAGCTCTCTCTTCGTGAACGACGAAAAAGCGGGTTATCTCTCTGCAAAGCGATACTATGCCGAGATCATGATGCCCTTCCGCAAGAACATTGCAGACCACATGGAAAAACTCAAGGATATCCCGGTCTCCATCATTGCACCAAGCCATGGGCCTATTTATTCCCGACCCGAGGTGATCCTCGATGCCTACAGGGACTGGATTTCGGACGATGTGAAGGACGAGGTCGTGGTCCCTTATGTGAGCATGCACGGGAGCACCGAGAAGATGGTAAGCCGCCTCTGCGAGTCACTGATCGAGAGAGGTATCCGTGCAATACCATTCAACCTTCCGGAAACTGACATCGGGGAACTTGCAATGGCACTTGTGGATGCAGCGACAGTCGTCGTCGGGACACCCACGGTCCTCTTCGGCCCCCATCCCCAGGCTGTCTATGCAACGTACCTCTTCAACATGCTCAAGCCGAAGACCAGGTTCCTGTCCGTCATCGGTTCGTATGGCTGGGGTGGCAATACCATCGAAGCCCTCAAGGGGATGCTTACCCGCGTGAAACCCGAGTTGCTCGAACCCGTTTACATCAGGGGGGCACCCGGAGTCGAGGACCTGAAAAAGGTGGAGGGCCTCGCCATAGCCATAGAGAAAAAGCACCGGGAGATAGGGATCCACCAGTGAATTTCTACGACAACGATGGAGCGGGGAAAAGCAGGGTCGATCCCTGCAACTCTGCCAAAACCCCCAAGACCGCCTGTGAGGACAGGCGAGGATATGATGGGCAGACTCTCACTCCTTTCTTCAGTCCTCGACAAGTCTGATTTTGTGTACATCATCGGGGTGGCCGGAGACAGCGGGTCGGGCAAGACGACGTTTGCATCGGCGATTCGCAATATCCTCGGTGACGGCGTAGTCGCGATCATATCCCTCGACGACTACCACCTCTATGACCGGAACGAGAGAAAGGCACGCGGAATAACACCTTTATCGCCACTTGCCAACGACCTCGACCGCCTGGAAAGGGATGTCGAGCGCCTCAAGCAGGGGTTACCCATAGAAAAGATGGTCTATGACCACTCGACGGGGACCATTATGGGACCGTACCCATTCTCCCCGGGAAAGATAGTTATCCTCGAGGGGTTGCACGCTTTTTATGGGGAAAACCTGCGGCGACTGTGCGATTTCAAAATCTTCGTCGATCCCGATCCCGACGTGAAGAAGGAATGGAAACTCAAGCGTGATACTGCTTCCCGTGGTTACTCGGAACGGGAAGTCAGGGAAGAACTTGCACAGAGAACAGTGGATTTTTCTGCTTACATCGCCCCGCAGCGCCAGTATGCCACGGCAGTCATCGGTATCTCTTTCTCCCGCTTCGGGAGGAACCTGGGTTGGGAAGAGGATGTCTATCGGGTCTCCCTCGATCTCTCTGCATGGGACTGCTACTCGTTCGGGGCGGAGCTCTCTCTCGATCTCGGGTACCTGTTTTCAATTTATAGGAGGCCGTTTTCCCTTACTTTCCTGCCGGGAACTTCCGGGGGAAAATGGTCAGGTACTCTCGAAGTGGATGGTTTCCTTCCCCGTGACTGCGCAGGAAGCCTTGTCCGGTTCCTCGAAAAATCAACGGGGAGGGATCCATTGGGAAATGTGGAGGAATCGCAGGTGCTTACGCCGACACATCTTGCACATCTTTTTGTGTGCAGCTGCATCGTCGCGCACAGGCTATCTCTTGCGGGCAG
The DNA here is from genome assembly GCA_033811795.1 of Methanolinea sp. Lineage (GTDB taxonomy): Archaea > Halobacteriota > Methanomicrobia > Methanomicrobiales > Methanospirillaceae > Methanolinea_A. The sequence continues at coordinate 7,565 of JAPXNX010000053.1, forward strand.
AAAAGACCTATAAATAAAAGGGAGAGCCAAAAGGGCAAAATTACATCATCCGGGACATTCCAATGGATAAAGGAATAATGGGCAAGATACGGTATTTCTCGGTTGTCTTCGGGGAGCTGGGAGAAATGCTCATCTTTATCAGTCCACTTACTCTGCTCCCCCTCCTCGTCGCCCTCCTCTTTGAGGAATGGGAATTGTTCCTGCCCCTGGCAACCGTCCCGTTCCTCTTTTTTACAGGCGGCGTGCTTCTCGACAGTATCCCGCGGCATGAGGGGAAGGTCCGGTTTTCTGCAGCTCTCTGTTCCGTTGCCCTTGTCTGGCTCACTTTTGCCCTTGTCTCCTGCCTCCCGTTCATGATTGTCCTGGACATCCCGTTTTCCGATGCGCTTTTTGAAACAATGGCCGGCTGGACAGGAACGGGCTTTACACTTCTCCAGAACATCGCATCGCTCCCGAAAAGCCTCCTGTTCTGGAGGACCTACATGCAGTGGTTGGGGGGGCTCGCAATCATCTCCCTCTCCCTCACCGTGGCATTCCAGTCGAGCCTCGAAAAAATACCGCTTTTCCGCCCGGAGAGCAGGACAGAACGGATTATCCCGAGCATCATTGCCAATGGAAAAGAGATCTGGGCGGTGTACATCCTGCTCACCGTGATATCTGTAGGCATCATCATGATTGCCAGGGTCCCTCTTTGGGATTCACTCAACCTCGCACTCTCCGGCGTC
>JAPXNX010000054.1:0-8258 GCA_033811795.1 Methanolinea sp.
GTTCTCGTTTACACGGAAGCGAACGTCTTTTAAAAAGGAAACGGCTTTCAGAACCCCTCCATCCCGAGGAGGTGGAGGATGATGACGATGAGTGCCCCAGGGATTCCACCGAGGATGCAGAGGAGGACGTTGACCAGCGAGTAAGGGATATCCGGCCGTCCGATGATATCCATGATGCTCGCGATGTTCACCAGGAAGATGGTGAGAAGCCCGAGGATCGAATTGATGACAAGCTTCGTGATGTCTTTCAGAACGAAGAAGAGGACGACTGCAATGAGGACTCCCGCGGCCAGGACGGCATAATCGTAGTTCATTCTTAGGTACCAATGATCTTCTGGTTTTTTAATCTTATCGAGGGAAGAACGCAGCATCCAACGACTTTCTCCTCCCTGGAGAGACCGCCTGTGTCCCGCAGCATGTCGAAGGCGTTCCCAGAGAGCATGGCTTTCCGCACGGGGTACTCGGGGTTTCTGCCGCGGCAAAGGTATGTGTTCGCCAGCTCGACGGAAAAGTCACCTGTGAGTGGGTTTGCGGTGTGGGCGCCGATGACGTCATGTACCCACAGTGTCTCCTCCTCCCCGATCTCCCCCCTCGGGCCATCGAGGGTCATGCAGTGGAAGCCGATCCCCACGCCACCGCCCATGCCCGACCTGACCGCGTTCCCCGTCGTATCCTTGCCGAACTGGTAGGCAGTCTTGAGATCATAAGCAAAGCAGCGCAGGACCCCTTTCTCCACCAGCGTGAGCGCTCCTGTCGGTGTCCCCTCGCCGTCCCATAGGCAGCTGCCCAATCCCCGCGGGTGCAGCGGGTCGTCTACAAGGGAAAGGGCCGGGTCGCAGACTTCCTGCCCGAGGAGGGGTGCGAGGCGGGACCGTCCCGCATGTACGTTCCTGCCGGAGAGCGCAGGGAGGAATGTACCCCCAATCAGCTGGCCGAGGGCATCGGGTGATAAAACGACATCGTACGTCCCTGTCGGGATGTCCTTCCCGCCGTGCGACGTAGCCGCCAGGAATGCCGCCTTCTCCCCGACGGAAACCGGGTCTATGTCCATCTTCCATGATGCTTCGTACTCGTAACCCGTGGACTGGTCCCTGATGGTCTCGAGCCCCATGCTCACCATGCTCTCCCTGTCCTCGCAGTACAGCCCGTGCGTGTTGGCAAGAATGACCCTGTATTGCGAGATCTGGGCACTTCCCGATATAATCTCCACGGGATGCCGGTCCGCCCCCTCCTCCATGCCGCTGACCAGGTCCCGCACTCGCTCCGGGTCGGGGACAGCACTTTCGTCGAAATTGACAAACCCATCGGTGTTTTCCGCAGATGCAGGCAGGCCTCCCCACTCCTGGGGGGCTGCAAGAGCGGTACTCTGCAGAGCAGCCTCGAGGCACGCCTCCCAGGAACTTGGGTCATCCGTCGAGGATACGCCTATCCTTCCACCCCTGATCACTCTGATCGAGAGCGTCTGGCGGTCGGAACCAGTAGCAGATGAGATCTGCCTCTTCCGCAGCATTGCTGCGACCGATGTCCCTGTCGCGAGGTAGACCTCCGCTTCATCGGCCCGTCGGCCCCCTGCCTCGAGGATCTTCTCAATCAGGTCCACAGCCACCCACCACCGCGCCACGAACTAGGACGTGAGGAGCGCCATCGCTCACGGGGACGGTCTGCCCTCCCTTTCCGCAATACCCGGGGTGCATCTTCCTCTTTCTTGCACAGAGCGAGATGTTGTGCAGGGTGGCGAGGATCTCTCCCGAGAGCGAGACGTCCCGGACCATCCCCTGGCACTCCCCCTTCTCGATGAGGTACCCGTACTCGGCATTGAACTGGAAGACACCCCTGCCCGGGTCCACCTGGCCGCCCCGCGAACCGCACAGGAGGACACCGTCCCTGCACTCCTCGATCAATTCTTCAGGCGTGCTGGTCCCCTCAGCAATATAGGTATTGCTCATCCTGACCTGCGGTGGTTCCCCGGGCATCGCACGGGCATTCCCGGGATGGCCGAAGCCCACCGCCGGCACGGTCTCCCTGCTGTGGAGATAGGACGAAAGAACCCCGTTTTCGACGAGCGTAGTCCTTTCGACCCTGCTCCCCTCCGCGTCCACGGGCTCGAATCCAAACTCGGGAAGTGTCGGGTCGTCCACGATGGTCACGACCCTGCTCCCTAGCCGTTCACCCACCTTTCCGCCCAGCACAGATCCCCCTTCTTGAACGAGATCGGCCTCGCTTGCGTGACCGACAGCCTCGTGCGCAAACACGCCGGCAAGTTCCGGGTCGAGGACGGCGTTCATAATCCCGCCCCGGGCCCCCCTCGCGTCCAGGAGGGCAATCGCTCTCCTTGCAGCCGTCTCCCCGTCCTCCTGCCTGTGATAAAGCGGAAAGTCCTGGATGGCGTGCTGGCGCTTAGACCCGATCTGCATATCTCCTCCGCGTTCTGCAATCGCGAGGATAGAGTAGCCTGACCGTACCAGGGAGTAGGAGTACTCGTTCCCGCACGAGTCCTCGAACCGGACATCTTCGTACCTCTCGGTGTAACCCGCACGCGTGCTGGCGATGCCGGGCAACCGGGCAGCCTTTTCGATCTCCAGGAGCACCCGACCCTTCTCATCGAGGTCGATATCCAAGGGATCCACCTTCCTGTGCGGAACGGGAAGCATGCCGGCCGGTACATCAGCGAGGACTACCTCTTCACTTGTCAGGGACCCTAGAGCTGCTGCTTTCCCGAGCAGCTCCTCGAACTTCCTGCCGCGTGGACGCTCGAAGTGGTCCACGGTGAGGAAACCCCACCCCTTCGCACCGAGAACCCGGATGATCGCCCGGTCGAGAAATGTCGTTCCGGCGGATTCAACGCGCGTGTTCTCTATGTCGATATGGGAGACCTCGCCTCTCACGTGGCGGATGTCAAAGTAGCGGACCCCGGCCATGGTTCATGCCGGGGACGTCGGTATTGCCGAACCGTCCAATAAACCTGCGGACGGGGTGGTCGCCATCCGCCGCAGCTTGTTAAGGAACCCCTCGCGGTTCTCAGGGACGAGTGCGATCTTGAGGACGTCGTCGATGTAGTCGACGGGAACGATGGTCACCATCGATCGGTACCGCTCTTCGATCAGGACGTCCTCGATGTTCGCCCTGGGTATGAGCACGGTCTTTATCCCTGCCTTTGCCGCGGCCTCGATCTTGAAGGTGACCCCCCCGACCGGCAGCACATCTCCTCTCACGGAGAGGGACCCAGTCATCGCGATGTCCTGCCGGACCGGGATGTTCTCGATCGCACTGATAACTGCCGTTGCAACGCTGATCGATGCCGAGTCCCCTTCCACGCCGCCGTACGTGCCGATGAACTGGATGTGGATGTCCATGTTCCTGATGTCCTTGCCCGTGAACTTCTTCAGGATGGCGCTCACGTTCTTTATCGATTCCTGGGCGATCTCCTTCAGCATGCCCGTTGCGATCACGGAACCGCTTGCGCCCTGTGCCGGGGTTACCTCTGCCATGATGGGCAGGACCGAACCCGAGTCGCTTCCCATAACCGCGAGCCCGTTCACCCTGCCTACGCGGGTCCCCTCCACGACGGTGAGCTCGTACTCCCTGCTCCGCCTGATGTACTCGTCCGAGACCTGGTCCTCGATGGACCGGGCGGTCTTCTTGGCAGCGATGACATGTTCGGCCGTGGTCATCTCGGCACCTTCCTGGCGGGCGAGGTCCCCTGCCACCCTGATCAGCCCTCCCATATCACGCAATTTCAGGGTCAGGTGTCCCTTCCTGTTCGATCTCCGGCGGGCCTCGCGGATGATCTCCTCGATGGCACCCCTGTCGAAGTGGGGGATCTTCCCATCGTTCTTGACCTCCTGCGCTATGAACCGGAAGAACTTCTCACGGTTCTCGGGAGTGTCGGGCATGGTCTCGCCCATGTAGACTTCGTACCCGTATCCCCTGATGCGGGACCGGAGTGCAGGGTGCATCCCCTGGATGGCATCGAGGTTCCCGGCTGCGACCATGATGAACTTGCACGGGACAGGCTCCGTCCTCACCATTGCACCGCTCGACCGCTCGCTCTGGCCCGTGATGGGGAACTCCCCCTCCTGGAGAGCGGTGAGGAGGTTCTGCTGGGAGTGTGGCGTCAGGGTGTTGATCTCGTCAATGAACAGGACTCCCTTGTGAGCCCGGTGGATGGCCCCTGCCTCGACCCGGTCGTGGCTCGGCGTCTCGAGCCCGCCGCTCTGAAACGGGTCATGCCGCACGTCGCCGAGGAGCGCACCCGCATGGGAACCCGTTGCATCGATGAACGGGGCTGTCGTTGTCGAATCGTTCGAGACGAGGAGCTTTGGGATCATCGACTCCTCGCGCGGAGTGGCATACCGGAGCGCCATGAACACGAATGCCGCTGCGAGTATGCCGATGAGCCACTGGCCCTGGATGAATGCATAGCCGAGGATCCCGATGAGGAGAAGCATCAGGAGGGTATTGCGGAACTGTATCTTCTTCTTCGCCTCTGCCTTGTGGGCTGCCACGATCTGTTTCCCGCGCCCGGCAGGGACTGTCCTCACGATGGGGTTGTTCGGGTCGTCGGAATTGGGATAGACGAGTATGTCCTGCATCTCTTCCTTTGGCAGCAGCTCTGCCATTGCCTTTGCAAGCATTGACTTCCCTGTCCCGGGACTCCCAATCATCATGACGTGGCGCCTCTGGATGGCAGCCTTCCTGATGACCTCGACGGCACGTTCCTGTCCAATAACCTGGTCGATCAGGGATGTAGGGACTTCGACCTGGGACGAATCTGCGACGGGCACTTCGACTGGGGCCTCGTCTTCCTGGACTGTAGTTGCACTATTTTTGTCTGACATTCTGAGAAATATCCCTCTTCCCGTGCTTCGGAATGTGATGTAATTTATTCCTGCTCATTTAAGTACTTTCAGCATGAGGATGGAGTCATGTTGGTCGTGAGCACAGAATATTCACAGGTACTGGCAGGAAGTATCGCGGGAGCCCTTGGATGCTCCGTCGGCACGGTCCGCTTCACCCGGTTCCCGGATGGTGAACATTACCTCCGGTTGGAGGTGGTGGACCCTGAGATGGTCGTCGTGGGCAGTGCACCAGATGCAGACGCCCTGGTCGAGCTTCTCCTCCTCGTGGATGCCTGCGAGGGGAGAGAAGTCACGCTCGTTGTCCCGTACCTCGGTTACGCGAGGCAGGACAAGAAGTTCCACGAAGGGGAGCCCATCAGCGCGAGGGCCGTATGCAGGGCCCTCTCCGGCAGTCCCAGGCAGGTCTTCACAGTGAATGTGCACGACCCGGCCGTCCTCTCCCACTTCCGTGTCAGTGCACAGGACATCAGCCTGGCTGGTGAGATCGGCAGGTACATTTCTGCGCAGTCACTGGAAAACCCGCTCATCCTTGCCCCCGACGACGGTGCAGCCGCTTTCGCGAGGAGCGTGGCAGCAACAGGCGGCTGGGACTCAGACCACCTGGAGAAGACCCGCATCTCGGGGGAGGAGGTCCGGATCGAACACCAGGATCTCGATGTTTCAGGCCGCGACGTGGTCATTGTCGACGATATCATATCCACCGGGGGGACCCTCGTGACTGCGGCCCGCATGCTCCGCATGCAGGGTGCAAGAAGGGTCTCATCTGCCTGTGTCCACGGGGTTCTTGCAGAGGGGGCGTACTCGCGCCTTCTTTCCGGCGGGATCTCGGAAGTGGCATGCAGCGATACGCTAGAAAGGGCATGCAGCCGGTATTCCGCGGGCCAGGCTATAGCCGATAGGATACGCCGATGCTCGTGACAGGGAACCCTCCGCAAGAGGGAGATGGCTGCCAGGCCAGGAATGGGTGCTTCCCGTGGAATGGCAGCGCGGTGCGGGCGAAGCCCATGCGTTCCCGCCTTGCCATGCGTGCTCCCACTGGTACCTACGGAACGGATATCCCCGGGATATGGATAGTTAAGATCGGTTGCCCTCCAGAGAAGGAAAGGAAGGAGACCTGGTGACCTTTGCCACCGAAAAGAGTCCTTGATGCAACAGCCTTTTTCCTGGACATTCCGCTCGAGGGGGAACTCTTCACCACGCCGGCAGTCGTCGAGGAGCTTGTCGATGCAAGGTCGAGGTGCCGCTACGAGGCGCTCGCCGCTGCAGGCCTCGCTGTCACGAGCCCTGGCAAATCATCCCTACAGGCGATTCAGAGAGCGGCATCTGCGACCGGGGACGATCCCGTTCTTTCCCGGGCAGACCGGGAACTCCTGGCGGTCGCCCTCGAAACCGGGGCAGAAATAGTTTCGGATGATTTTGCCGTACAGAACGTTGCCAGGCACCTCGAGATCCCCTTCGTGCCCCTTCAACAGAGGAGGGCCAGGAAGAGAATGTGGAAGTTCCGTTGCCCGGGCTGCGGGAGGCTTGCAGAAGAGCCGGGTGAATGCCCGGTCTGCGGCTCGGGGCTGAAAAGAACACTTAAGTAGATAGGTGCACACTTTTTTCCCATGTCGTCTCTCGATGAGCTGATCCAGAAGGCCAGGGCACTCCTTTCCGAGGGCCACAGCCCCGGGCAGATCGCTGACGAGCTCTCCCTATCCATGGAGACGGTGACATGGCTTCTGACACAGCAGAAGGGAGTGGAAGTCCCGAAAGACGTCCATATCGACTGGACCTGCGTCAGTGGCCGTGGCCCCCTCCTCGATGGGATTGCCATGATGCTCCTCAAACAATACTATACGTCACTCGAAGAGGAGGAGAGGGAGGAAGGGATTTCTGATCGCTTTCCCACCCTTGTCGTGGGGATTGCAGTTTCCGGCATCCCGCCTGCAACTTTGATCGCCGTCGAAGAGGACATCAAGCTGGCCATCTATCACCCTGCCAAGCACAGCACACAGGAACCGCCTGTCGGCTCCATCAGTGGCAATTTCGCATCGGTGAACGGCGAACGGTGCATCATCGTCGATGACGTGATAACCTCCGGAAACACAATGCAGGACGTTGTCAAGTACCTGCGGCGGCACGGAGCACGCCCAGTGGCAATATGCGTTATATTCGACAAGCGCGGTCTCCGAGACATCGATGGCGTTCCCGTCTATTCTCTCTTTAAAATATCCCGTATCGACTGATACCAATCATATTTTTCTGCACTCGAATGGATTAATTTATATAGAAGTTTAATTCCATCTTTTACAGCATTGGAGGAATAGCTATGCTTGGAGGACAACCAATTGTCATACTCAAGGAAAACGTGGAGCGGAACAGGGGTCTCGAAGCCCAACGCTCGAATATTGCAGCGGCAAAGGCAATAGCAAGCGCAGTCAGGACGACGCTGGGTCCCCGCGGCATGGACAAGATGCTCGTGGAATCAAGTGGCGATGTGACCATTACCAACGATGGTGCAACCATCCTCGAGGACATCTCGGTGGTCCACCCAGGGGCGAAGATGGTCATCGAGGTCGCGAAGGCGCAGGACGATGAGGTCGGCGACGGGACAACGACAGCTGTTATCATGGTCGGAGCGCTGATGGAGAAGGCCGAGGCCATGATCGAAAAGAAGATCCACCCGACAGTTATCACTGAAGGTTATCGCATGGGCATGAAGAAAGCCCTGGAAGTCCTCGACGATCTCTCGATTTCCATCGACCCTTACGACAGGGAGAAGCTGATCCACATCGCGGACACGGCCATGACCGGCAAGGCGATCGAGTCGGTGAAGAACAAGTTGAACGGTATCGCGGTGGACGCTGTCATGGCAATCGCTACGAAAGACGGTGACAGGATCATCGCCGACGAAGACAACGTCCTCATCAAGAAGCAGGCGGGGGAGACAATGGACGATGCAGAGCTCGTGCGTGGAGTCGTCCTTGACAAGAAGCGCGTCAGCGAAGAGATGCCCCGCAAGGTGAAGGACGCACGGGTTGCCCTTGTCTCGAGCCCCCTCGAGATCAAGAAGACACAGGTCAAGGCAAAGATCCACATCAAGTCCAGCGACATGATAAGTGCGTTTTCTACTCAGGAGCAGGAGACCCTCAGGAAGTACGCAGACAAGGTCATCGCGAGCGGCGCCAACGTCCTCCTCTGCCAGAAAGGGATTGCCGATGCCGTTGCCTATTACCTTGCAAAGGGCGGGGTTCTTGCCGTCGAGGACGTCCCCGAGAAGGACATGAAGTTCGCTGCGCACGCCCTCAATGCTCAAGTCGTCACCACGCCCGAGGAGCTCTCACCCGAGGCGCTTGGCAGGGCGGACATGGTCGAGGAACTCGAGGACGGCGAGTTCATCAAGATCTCCGGCTGCCA
>JAPXNX010000055.1:0-8181 GCA_033811795.1 Methanolinea sp.
CCCCGTCCAGCGGTACTGTCACGCTGTCGCGGATCTTGTCGACCCCGACGATGTTTGGATCATAGAAGAGCTCGGCGAGGTGCCAGACATCTATCGTCCCCTTGAACTCCATGTCGATGCCCTTGAGGACCTCGTTGACCCCTTCGCGGAGTTCCTTGTGCTTCTTGAGCTTGTAGTTGACCTCCCAGATGGACTTGTAGCACCCGTTGCAGATCAGTGCGATGTCCTTCTTCATCTGCTCAGCGAGCACGATGTTCCTGGCAGCCATTGCGTACCAGATGTTGAGGTCGATGGAGCCGAATGCCCCTGGTGCAGGGCAGCAGCTCGCCCCCTCGAGGTCGAGGAGCTTGATTCCGAGTTTTTCGGCGGCCTTGTAGGACGCTGCTTCAGCCCCGGGGTAGCGGTTGGGAGCGACGCAGCCCAGGAAAAAGGCATATTCACGCATGGTGGCTCACCCCTCCGCCTCTTTGATTATCCTGTCGCCCCGCTCCTTGAGGCCGAAGTGGTCCAGGATCTGCTGGATCCCCTTGATGTATTGGGGATAACGGTGCGTTGTCGGGGGATCCTGGTGCAGGCCGAGTTTCTTCCGGGCTGCACGGTTGACGTCGTTGTTGGGGACACCGTGCCCGGTCGTGTAGATGGCCTGGACGGTCTTGAGGAAGTTGACCGGGATTATGTCCTTTTGGGCCGCGATGTTCCGCATGGCCATGATGACGTCCGTCGGGGCGATGTCCCTCGGGCAGCGGTCGGTGCAGCTGTAGCAGGTCGTGCAGAGCCAGAGGTCCGGGTCGACGAGCGACTCGTCTTCCAGCCCGAGGAGTGCACGCCGCATGAACTTCCGGATGCGGTACGAGCTGCGGGGTGCAGACGGGCATGACGCAGTGCATGTCCCGCACTGGAAACACATGTGCGGGATTGTCATGGAAATCTTCGCGATATTCTTGGTGAACTGGGGGTTGGTGTCCTCGTCGTAGAGGCGGGTGTCCCTCAGTTTCTTCTCGAATTGTTCGGGGTATCCTTTTGTTCTGGCCATGTGTCGTACCTCACGCCTTCTCCATCATCTTGAGCTGGACGCTTCCCGGGGTCTCTTCCTTGACCTTGGAGGTCCGCGGGGTGCAGAGCTTCTCCTTGATCTTCCTGAAGAGGTCCGTCTCCTTGCCCTTGATCCGGATGTCTGTACGGTGCAGCCTGATGATGTCCTCGCCTGGGCAGGCGTTGACGCAGGCGCCGCACATGATACAGTAGTCCTTGTTCACGGCGATCTTAGGCTCGATCTGGCCTTTCATCTCGCTTGGCTTCAGTGGCGAGGGCAGGTATATGGCATTTGCAGGGCAGACCTCGACGCAGGTGGCGCATCCGCCCGGGCACTTCTCGGGGAGGAACTCGATGTCGCCCTCGAAGATCTTCTCGACCGTGATGGCCTCGGGCGGGCAGTTCCGCGAGCACCAGGTACAGGTGCAGCATAAATCCTTGTCGATGTCGACCTGGCCGGGCAGCTTCTTCCCTTCTATGACCTCGCGCTCGACCGTGATGCACTCCTCCGGACAGAGCTCGACGCACACCTTGCAGGCGTCGCAGCGGCTCTCGTCCCAGACGACATCGCCGTTGACATCCCCCGTCTCGGCGGAAAACGGCTTGAGCTTGACGGTGATCGCCGGGCATACAGCCCCGCATATACCGCAGAGCGTGCACTTCTCGTCGTCGACCTTGAACGTCGTCTTGCTCTTGAGAGCCTCCTGCCGCTCCTTTCCGCCTGCCTGCGCCCCCTCGTAAACCGGGACGTCGCGGACGATCGCGTCGCGGGGGCACACCTCCTCGCAGATCGTGCACCTGACGCACTTTTCGTCGTCGATGTCTGCGACCATGTCGTACTGCGGGAACCCCTCCTTCTCCACGATGGGAAGGCGCTCTTCGCCGTCTATCTTGAGGGTCAGGGCGTTGAACGGGCACAAGACAACGCAGACGCCGCAGTAGGAGCACTTGACTTCATCGATGTCGACAGGGGCGGCATACCCGACGGCTCCCCTCCGTGCGGCGCCCACGAGCCCGAGGGCGATAGCCTCTTCGGGGCACGCCTCAACGCAGATCCCGCACCCGGTGCAGACCTCGGTGTTGAGCACCAGGTTGTTCACCTGTTGTAGGAGCCGCTGCTCGCAGATGACGTTCACGCCATCCCGGGTCTTCTTGAATTTTGGAAACAGTGTCATTTGGTATCCTCACGAATCTCCTGTAATCGTACGTTCATACTTTTGCCTCACCGGGCACTGCTCCACGGCTTGCCAGGCGTATCGCGTCGTGCGGGCAGACTTCGATGCACCCGCCGCAACCGGCACACAGTCCCTGCTTGAAACCAGGAACCGGGGACTTGCCGTGCCTCGCCTTATAGATCTTCCCGGTAGTCACGGGATCTACGGTGAAGAGCTCGAGTGCATCGACAGGGCATGCCACGACACGGTTGTTAAGGCCGGCATACCGGTCCATGTTCACGTGCAATGCAAATGCCATTTTTTTCACGCACCAGCTTTACAATCGATTGAAAATCGACTAGAAAAAATGGTTAACGTATACAGATAAACTTGTCTGATTATTCCGAATAGACGGACCCGCATCGAGAGTAACCATAGTAAAACAATTATTGTTTACTGTAGGGGGCTGTCACTGTTTTCTCCCCGAAATGCCCTTTGATTCGCTGCGTCTCTGCCCAGGAAGGTCAAAATGAAAGTCGAATAAAAATAATTATTTAGGGTATTACCATTGGTAAGGAAACGTTTATCCCAAATGGTCCCTGGCGTAACTCCTCCACCCCCTTGGAGGTGCAGTGTGCGCCGTGTTCGTGTCCGGATACCGGCAGGCATTTTCGAAAATTTCTTCTCCAATCATCATGGTACCCATTCACCATAAAGGAGAACTCTTGCATGCAATTGAACGGAGTAACAATTGACGACACGTACGCGGAAGCATTCCCGACATGGGTCGCCCGCGTGATCATTACCGCTGTAACAGAGGACTGGGCGAAGAAAGCGGCGACCGAAGCGACGGGATTTGCCACATCGGCTATCGGCTGCCCCTGCGAGGCTGGGATTGAATCGGTGCTCCGCCCCGATGAAACCCCTGATGGGAGGCCCGGGGTCTCCATCCTGATCTGTGCGGCGAAGAAGAAGATCAAGGAGCAGCTCATCGAGCGGATAGGCGAATGCGTAATCACGTCCGCCACCGCCGCGGTCTTCGACGGGCTTCCCCAGGCTGCGGAGAAGGTCCCGGTCAAGCTCCATTTCTTCGGTGATGGGTACGAGTACAAAAAAGAGGTGGGAGGACGGCAGGTCTGGGCTGTCCCCATCATGTCCGGCGAGTACGTCGGGGAAGAGGAGTTCGGGATCGTCAAGGGCGTGGCTGGCGGCAACTTTTTCGTGATGGGCGAAAACCAGATGGCAGCCCTCGTGGGTGCACAGGCAGCCTCGGACGCCATCGCCGGCGTGAGGGGAGTTATCACGAGTTTCCCGGGCGGTATCGTCGCCAGCGGCTCGAAGGTCGGGTCGAACAAGTACAAGTTCATTTCGGCGAGCACGAACGAGAAGTACTGCCCCACGCTCAGGGATAAAGTCCCGGACAGCCGGATCCCGGCCGGCGTGAATGCGGCTTTCGAGATTGTGATCGACGGCCTCGACGAGAAGGTGGTCGCCGAGGCGATGGCAAAGGGCATCAAGGCCGCGGTCAGGGTCCCGGGCGTGAAGTTTATCAGTGCAGGGAACTTCGGCGGCAGCCTGGGCCCCTACAAGATCGAACTCCACAAAATCCTCTGACCCTTTTTTCCTTGCGGGAGACACCGCATCTGTCCCGGCCCCGATGGAGGATCCAGGGGGCCGGTATTCTTCCCGTCACAGTATCCCCGTGCCTCTCGTGTCGGGCGTTCCGGATGTGGACCCCCGCGCCCGGCCATCTCATGGGAAGGATCGAACCTTATAAATACATCGTTGCCGGATATTTTGTTCACGAAATTTTCGGTGACAAAATGATCGGAGCCCACTCACCTTCCCGGACCATGGGGGTGTTACATTGACGGGGAGGGGCGTCCCTTTTCCAGGAGACCCGTACATCATCCGTTACCCCGAGATCGTCGCCGTGACAGACGGGGAGGGGAGCCAGGTCGAACTCGTGGAGTTCTTCGAATGCACGGGCGGTGCCATGTGGGCCCAGCTCCATTACGCCAAGAGCCCGCTAGTCCGGTCCGTGCGCACGGTGGGACCGAGCACGCGGTACATCCTCGACCCCGGGCAGGCCGACCTGGAACTCGTCGGCTCGCGTTTTGCGGCGGGCATATCAGGCGTTGCGGTGGAGGGGGACGAGATCGCGATCTCGTACATTGGGCTCGGCGGTGGTGGTGTCGGGGCTTCCGGCTGCCGTTCCCTAGCAAGCGGGGTCACCAGGTCTATCTGCGATCCATCCGGCGGGGGCAAAAAAGCAGGGGCGACGATCTGGCTCCCCAGGCGGGAGCGCGTCCTCATCGGCGTCGACGACACGGACACGCCTGAGAAGGGGGCGACGTGGACGCTCTGCCACAACATCGCGAAGGCAGTCCAGGACGACGACTCGCGGTACCTCTCGCATACAATCGTGCAGCTCTTTCCGGTCCCCTACAGGACGAAGAACTGCGTTGCCGTTGTCTGCGAGTTCGCCTCGAGGAACCCCGGCCACCTGGTCTCGTCCTTCGAGGAGCTCCTGTCCACCTACACGCTCTCCCCTGAGACGGGCATGGCCGTCTTCCGGGGTCTCGACCCGCGGCCCCTCCTCGAGGAGTTCGGGTGGGCTGTTAAGCGGGGAGAGGTCGCCCGCGAGAGGCTCGCCGCCCTGGAGAGAGGCGGCCTTGAGTGCGTCATGAGGGGCAGGGGACTCGTAGGCGCTGCAGCATCCATTCCTTTCTATACCCGTTACCAGGAGGCGCTGGAGCTGTGCGATGGGACGAATTGAAAGCCGGCCTCCTTTCGGTCGGGACAACCAGGCTCGCGGGTGAACCGGCCGGAGACTACATCGCACGCTCGGCGGCGGGCCCGGGTGCCGGCGGACCGGGCTCTGTCTTCTTCTCCCTGGATGGAAAGAGGGTCCGGCTGGAGGTCGATGAGGAAAGCCCCGTCCTCGTCACCCACCTGGGGGGCGGAAAGGCCGTGCTCGAGCACGGGGGCGTGAAGGTCGAGGGCAGCCTCGAGCGGATCGCTCTTCACTGCCCGCGCCAGGCCTACCTGACGGTGAGCAGCGGGTGCATTTTCGCGTGCCGCTACTGCGGTGTGCCGGGAAAGCCCCCTGCGAGGAAGTCCGTTGCGGAGATCGTGGGGATGGTCGGGAAGGTCGCAGACCGCGTCGATGCCATATCCCTGACGAGCGGGGTCGTCGGGTCTGTCGGGGAGGAGGAGAAATATGTCCTCGAGGTCGTCAGGGAGCTGCGCAGGCAGTTCTCCATCCCTATCGGCGTCTCGATCTACCCCACGGAAAGGACACCGGAGCGCCTCTTCTCCCTCGGGGTCGCCGAGGTCAAGTTCAACGTGGAGACGGCGACAGACAGCCTCTTTAGGGAGATGTGCCCCGGGCTCTCGCGGGATGCCCTCTGGGACGCGCTTTCGCAGTCAGTCCAGCTCTTCGGGAGGAACCACGTCTTCTCCAACCTAATCGTCGGGCTCGGGGAGACCGACGAAGAGGTCATCGCGTGCACCAGGAGGCTCGCCGGGATGGGGGTCGTCCCCATCGTCCGCCCGCTCACCCCGGCCGCGGCCTGCAGGCACTACCCCCGCCCGTCGCCGGAACGTCTCCTCGCGCTCTACCTGGTCCATTCGGCCGTCCTCCGGGAGGCGGGCCTCGACCCGCGCGAGGCGGTCTCGATGTGCCCGGCGTGCACGGGCTGCGACCTCGCCCCCGGGAGGGACGACGCGTGAAAGGCGAAGAGGCGCTCGCCCGGGCGCTCCTCGCAGCGACGGACAGCCGCTACGCGGTCCCCGGCTATCCCATCACAGGGCTCTCAGCCCTGTGTGGGGCTGAGATAGTCGTCAACGAGAAGGCGGGGCTCGAGTATGCACTCGGAGACTCCCTGTCGGGGAGACGGGCGGCGCTCATCGCCAAGAGCGTGGGCGTCAATGCCTGCGTCGACCCGCTCGTGGAGGCGACGGTCCAGGGGCTCATCGGCGGAGTTATCCTCGTCGCCGGCGACGACCCGGCGGCAGCCGGGTCCCAGGTATCCCAGGACACGCGGATCGCAGGCGAGCTCGCGGAGATACCCGTCCTTGAGCCCGGCCTGGAGAACTGCTCCCGCGTCGTCGAAGCCGCTCTCCAGGCGTCCGCGGAGTTCTCGCGGGTGGCCATGCTGCGGGTGACCCCCGCGTTCCTGGGAGCGGAGGTGACCGACAGCCCTGTCCCACGCCAGGATTCCAAGGGGAAACTCGCGGACCGGGGCTACACCATGCACGGGAAGGTGACTGCATCGCGCCGGCTCTTTTCGAAGATGCGGGACTGGGCGCTCCGCTCGCCGCTCAACTCATGGAAGGGGGGCGTGGCCGGGATCGGGGCGATGCCGGGCGAGACACGGGTCGTAACGGTGTACCCGACGCCGCGCCGACTCGCGGAGTATGCCGGGGTCCGGGAGGAGGGGCTCCCCTTCGCGAGAGACCACTGCCGCCACGGGTTCCTGCCGGGCACGGCTGGAGAAGAGCCCGAGACCCACGAGGAGAGGGGGTATCACAGGACGTTCTGCCGGGACTGCCCCTTCAAGCCGGCCATCGCCCTCATGGCAGAGGAGGGAATGAGGCCCGTGTGCGATGCAGGGTGCGTCGTCTTGGCGATGAACCCGCCGTACCGGATCGGGGTGGCGAGTTACGGGCTTGGGTCTTCGGTCGCCGTGGCGGCGCGGAGCACGGGGGTCGCACTCATCGGAGACTACGCGCTCCTCCACAACGGCATCAACGCCCTCGTCGACGTGTTCGAGAAGGAGCTCCCCCTCCTCTGCATCGTGCTGGACAACCGCTGCACTGCAATGACGGGGAAACAGCCTACGTACCCGCTTGAACCGTACCTCGGGTGGGTAGGACCGCACTATGTCGAGGCATCGGACATCCCGGCGCTCCGTGAACTCTTCCGGACGGTGCACCGCCCGGGAGTCATCGTTATCAGGGGAAAATGCCCGGAGGGGCAGGACCATGAAACCGTTACATATCGAGATCTGTGATGTGACCCTTCGCGATGGCGAGCAGACCCCGGGGGTCTCGTTCACCTGCGAGGAGAAGGTCAGGATCGCCGAGGTCCTCGACTGGATTGGCGTGGAGGTCATCGAGGCCGGGTTCCCGGTGACTTCCAGCTACGAGAAGAGGTGCGTGAGCAGCGTTGCGGCGCAGGGGCTCAATGCCCGCATCTGCTGCCTCGCCCGGGCGCGGAAGGCAGACGTGGACGCGGCTATCGACGCGAATGTCGACATCGTGAGCATCTTCATTCCCACATCGGAGCTCCACGTCCGGCACAAGTTCCATGTACCGAGGGAGAAGGTCCTCGCCGAAGCCCTGGAGATGGTGGACTACACCCACGACCACGGTCTCCAGGTCAGGTTCGCCGCAGAAGACGCGTCGCGGACTGACCTCCCGTTCCTGCTCGATGCCTACCGGCAGGCCGAGGAGCACAACGCAGACCTCATCTCGTTCGCCGACACGGTGGGGGCCATGACGCCCCTCGAGATGTACAGGACGATGGGGAAGATCGTCAAATCGGTGAAAAAACCACTCTGCGCCCATTGCCACAACGACATGGGGATGGCCACGGCGAACACGATCGCCGCTGCAGAGGCCGGGGCTTTCCAGCTCCACACGACGGTCAACGGCATCGGGGAGCGGGCGGGGAACGCAGCGCTCGAAGAGGTCCTGGTCGCCCTGTACATGAAGGAGGGCGTCCGGCGCTACGACCTCTCCCACCTCGTGTCCCTCTCGAACATGGTCGCCCAGTACTCGGGCATCCAGGTCGACGAGCTCAAGCCGGTCGTCGGCGAGCACGCGTTCCGCCACGAGAGCGGGATCCACATCGCAGCCATCCTCGAGGAGCCGTCCACGTACGAGTACTTCCCCCCCTCGCTCGTCGGCGCCACCCGGAAGTTCACCCTCGGCAAGCACACCGGGAAGAAAGCTCTCGAGCACGAGGTCGCCAGGCTCGGGTACTCGC
>JAPXNX010000056.1:0-8176 GCA_033811795.1 Methanolinea sp.
ATCAATGCGCGTGCCGACTCGCTCGCAGAGAGGCCTTCTTTCCGCGGGCCCCTGGCACGGCACCGCTGCCTCGTCCCGGCCACCGGTTTCTACGAGTGGGGAAAGTCAGGCACCCAGAAAGTCCCCTATTATATCAGGAGGAAAGACGAGGCCGCCTTTGCATTTGCCGGACTCTTCGACGTCCTGAGAGGGAGGGATCCTCCGCTGTGGACATTTACCATAATCACAACAGACCCTAACGCGCTCGTTGCCCGCATCCACGACCGGATGCCGGCAATACTCCACCCGGAAGACGAGGCCCGATGGATTGCCCCCGGTCCGATCGGGGAGAGAGAACGGGAAGAGATCCTCTCTCCCTTTCCCCATGACCTCCTCGAAGCCTACCCGGTCTCCAGGGCGATCAATGATCCACTCCAGGAAGGGCCTCACCTCATTCGGCGAACTGGCGACCGGACCCTGGACTTCTGATACGTCTCTTCGTTATCCAAGGGACGGTACCATATTTTTTCCCATTCCTGTTTCATGCGGATGGGACCTCTTGAAGTTCGGTTCGATTGCACGGTTGAGACAAGTATTATTTAGGGAGAGCTCCTCCAACCCCTGCCGGGGCGTTTTTTTAGGAACGGAAGCGTGCCATCGCATGCGGGGTGTAGGGGCGAATTGCCCCCACTCATACTCACTTACTTACCCACTCAACACACCATGATGTGAGCATCAGGCCCAATAGATGAAAATTTTAATCCTCTCCCCGTTTGAGTTTTGACAAGTGAATCAGTCGATTTTCATGCCAAATAGCGAAGAGCCCTTTTTATTGATTTGATGCCCGACAAAACAAGTATAGCGAAGGAAGTCACATAATCACTTTATTTATCATTGCTATGTTCAAATGCTTGTAATAAACGTCCAGATATGACCGGGCAGCATTCTGGTATCGTCCAATGGAAGTGAAAAGCATTTTCCACAGAGAAGACATTGTCAGGATATACCACAGGCACCAAAGTCTATTTGGTTGGATAGCAGTTATTCTCTCCTATTCCTTGGTTGCGGCAATTATAGCCAGCCTGTTATTTATCCTTACCAATAATGGAACAAATGCATGGGCTGGCGTAGATGGAGAACGGTTTCATTATATGGCAGAGGTGATTGTCTCTGGCCTCACCCCATATGTTGATTACATCGACCCAAAACCGCCGCTGCTATATTTCACAATCGCTGGCATCGATCTCCTTACCACTCCGGGTTCAGTCGATATCGTCGTCGTTTCTCTTCTCAATATCGTCTCCGCATTACTGATTCGAAAGATCGGAAGAGACGATTACGGGGAGATCGCGGGATATTCTGCCGGCATGCTTTTTCTCGTTGCATCTGTCCTTGTACAGGGATTCTTTTTGTTCAGCGAACAGTTTGTAGTAGTCCTTTTGTTGACAGGGTTCATCCTGGCGCGGGAACACCACTATGCTTATGCAGGTCTCCTCGTAGGTCTCGCGTGCGGCTACAAGCAATATGCGGCACTAGCTTTCCTCCCATTCCTCTACCTCATGTATAGCAGAAAGGAGGGGCCCTGGTACATATTTATATTACCCGCTGCCGCAGTCATCACATCCATTTTCGGCCTCTTTTACATATTCTACGGTCAGGCGGCTACGTTGAATGCGCTGATGTGGACATTCGGTGTCGTGCCGACATATTTACAGGGTAATATTGCGGGAGTCCCGGATTACCACGCGACGAGTATCATTGGTCTCGCGATAAACATTCTCGCGAGCATAGTAATGGTCTTTCCTACTCTCCTTTTCGCCATCGCGAGTGTGGCAAGGAGGGGGTTCCGGACCCAAGAGGAGCGCACTCTTGGACTGTTGGCACTCGTATTCCTTTCGACAATATTGATCCGGCAGTATCTGCACTACTGGATCCTCGCTCTCCCGTTCCTCGCTCTTCTCGCCTGCCGGGAATTTTCCGATAAATGACGGCCACATTTCCACAATTCCCGATTTCCGACCTGGTGAGTCTGCTACCAAGAAGGAGATCGTGATCATGGCAATTACAAGATACCGGCTTTTAATTCTTTTTATTGGCCTCCTGAAACGGAATTTATCTCTTCGGCTGTACCCATACGGAAACGATTGTACAGTTAGGTATATCGACGTGGACATTTATCGTGCCGTTGATCGCGTCAATCGTCACATCGGTCGTTTTGACTGTTATATACCTTCCATTTTTAAAAAAGGTGGTCTCTGCACGGGGATTAATCTCCATAACGGCATAGGGATTTCCGAGATAAGAAATGACCGATGAGTTCGGCAATGCAAGCCCGATTCGCTGTCGCATTGTCACCGGGGCAGTTACAGGAACGCAAATCGCTTTCCCCGACGTCTGTGTACCCAGCACTGAAGCCAATAAATAGTATCAGGCAAAAAATGAGCCGGAATAATTGAGGATTTTGATAAAACCCCATTTTCGAACCGCAAATAATTTATCTCAGCAGATATTAATGAAGTCCCTGACCGATTTTGCCCTGAATGAGGAGTATAAGCATATACAGAAACTTGGTGACAAACTCGCTGAACTCGACTCACCAACTTGATGCGAAAGGCCTGAAGATTAAACGGGGTGTGATTCAGGATGCGACTCGTAGAGGCTGTATAGAGAATCGACTGTCAATTCAACAACCTCTACCCAATACATGTTATGAATGGGATGCCTGTATTAGTACCTCTCCCGGAGGGTGTTCGAGGGCTACTCCGCCATCACACATGCTAAAAGATTACAATTCCGGGGTCGGTCAAAGACCGAAGGCTCTTTTTCCGCAGGCTCCAAACGGGTCTGCATGAAGTACGAGATCCGGTACAGGCCCGCCTACGCGCTCCTGGCAGTCACGCTCTCCCCAGGCGAGAGCATCGCTGCCGAGTCAGGGTCGATGACCTACATGCAGCCCACACTCGGTGTCAGGACGCAGAAGCGGGAGAAGAGCCTGCTCGGTTCCCTCGGCCTTGCCGTGATCGGGGGGCAGAGCTTCTTTGTCAACGAGTTTTTTGCAACGGCGGAAGCCGGAGAGGCTGGTTTTTCCGCGGCACCGCTTGGGGACATCGAGACCCTCGATGTCGGCCCCGGGAAGGGCTTCATCATCCAGAAGTCTGCCTACATCGCTTCGCAGGGGACCGTCGACCTCGACGTGAAGTGGGAGGGCTTCACGAAGGGCCTGTTCGGCCAGGGGCTCTTCATGATACGGGCGACCGGGGAGGGGACCGTCTTCATCAACGCGTTCGGTGCCATCGACAGGCACGCCCTCAGGGAGGGCGAAAGCCTTGTCGTCGACAACTTCCACCTCGTCGCATTCAACGACACCTGTACCTACCGGGTCAGGAAGTTCGGGGGCCTGAAAGAGACGCTCCTCGGTGGGGAAGGCCTCGTCACGGAGGTCCATGGACCTGGCGAGGTCTACATCCAGACCAAGAACATCGGGGAGCTCGCCGACTGGATATGGACCATCATCGAGCCGAGGGTCCAGGCAAAAGCACGGTGAGGAGCCATTCCACCCCGCCGGGGGACGGGTTTCTGCGCCCACGATCCAAGCCGGAACCGGAGTGATGCGCTACTCCCTAGAGAATAGTGGGATAGCCCTGGGTTCTAATCACCACTGGAGATCTGGCGACCTGCCCCCTGGTGGTGCGGCCCTTCCGCAACTTTTTTTCTGCCTCCACGCCATCACTCCCTCATGGCCACATGCAGCGACTGCATCCTATACCAACCGGGAAAGGGGAGTGAGGACGGGGAATGCCGCATCAACGGACCCGCACCTCCGGACAGGGACGCGGAGCGGTGCCCCTCCCGGACTTTCCGCCCGAAGCAGTAGGGACCCGCCATTCCTCCCGGGGGGAGGGGAGCGGAGATCAGAATGGGGAGACTCTTCGCTACTATGCATGGACAACTGAATATGTGCAGGGGCTGCCGTCCACACGCCCCCGAAGGGCGCCCCTGCGGCAGTTCAGGGACTTGAAAACCGGGGACCTCATAATAATTGTATAAACCCAAGAGATCCAGAGTCAAATCTCCCCCCAAGAAGGGAGAGAGATTTTTCAGGATTTGCCCGGATCTTCAGGGTGATCCTCCTGCATGGAAAAGACCAGGACGGAGAGCGTCTCGCCTTCCATCCTGTATTCTGAAAAGGTAGAGCCGGAGAAACCCTGCTCCCGGAAGATATCGCGGACCAGTGAAGGGTTCGTGAGCGATGAGACGAGGAGGAGGACACGCCCGCCGGGTGCAAGGACCCGCCCCACCTGTTCTGCGAACCTCCTGATGACCGCGGTCCCGTCCTCTCCCCCATCGAGGGCGTATTCGAGCCAGTCGCCAACCCTTTCGTCCGGCCGCGTGGGGAGGTACGGCGGATTGCAGATGACGGTGTCGAAAAGCCCCCTGATCCCGGCAAGCAGGTCGGTGCGGACGACCTCGACACCCGCTTCTCTCGACTGCACGAGGGCGTGGGGGTTGATGTCCGTGCCAATCACATCTGCGCGGGGCGACAGCCCTGCCGAGATGAAACCGCTGCCGCACCCGACCTCGAGCACCTTCTCCCCGGATGCAACAAGGGCAAGGGCTGCACCGAGGAGGAGGAACGTGTCGTCGTCCGGGGGGTAGACCTGCCAGTCTCTCATCCGCGCCCACCCATGTTTGCGATGGTCGCGAAGTCCTCGAGGTACAGTTCCTCCGGCCTCGCCGCGAGGATCTCGCCAGGGAGGTGCCCAAGGAGGTGTTCAACCAGTTCCCTGTCGAGCATGGACCCCGAACTCTTCAGGCAGTTCCGCACGGTTTTCCTGCGGTGTGCGAAGAGCGCCCTGACCACCCGTGCATATAGGTCCCTGTCCCTTATGGGGAAAAGCGGTTCGCGGGGGATGATATGGACGACAGTCGACCGTACCTTCGGCCGCGGCGAGAAGGCCCTGGGCGGGAGGTCGAACACCTTTCCCACGGCGCAGTATGTCTGGACCATGACAGAAAGTCTCCCGCAATCAGGCGTCCCCGCCGGAGCGAGCATCCGATCGGCAAACTCGCTCTGGTACATCAGGACCGCCTCCTCGAACCCGGCCTCGAGGAGCCGGAACGTTATCTTCGAAGAGGCCGAGTAGGGGAGGTTGGATACGACGACATCGAATCCAGGCAGTGGACAGGAGACAGCGTCACCATGGACGAGGACGAAGCTGCCTTCCCCAATCTCGCGGGAAAAACGTTCCGAGAGTGCCTCCAGGAGACCCACATCGAGCTCGACTCCAACGACCCTCGCCCCACGGTCGAGGAGGGCTGCCGTGAGGGCTCCCTGGCCAGGCCCGATCTCGAGGACAGTCCTGCCTTCCACCCTGATAGTCCCTGCGATGCGCTCAATGGCCTTTCTGTCCACTAGGAAGTGCTGGTCGAATCGTGCGCTCATCGGGACGTGAACAAGTGATACTTGACGGACGGGTCCTGCAGTTCCTCCATCACCCGTGCTATGATCATCTTGTCGGGGTGGGGGATGGACTTGATGCGCTGGCTTATGTCGGCAAAGCTCTCGAAAGGTTTCTTCTCCCTCTCCCCGAGGATCTCCCACATGAGCTTCTTCCCTATCCCGGGCAGGAGGTGGAGCATGTGGAGCTTCGGGCTTATGGAGATCGACTTGTTGAAGAACTGGACGAACTCGCTCTCCTTCTCTCTCACGATCTTCTCCACTGCAAAGGGGAGCTCGAGCTTCGCCGTCTGGGTGAGGTCATCGTAGCTGATCCGGCGCTTGACACGCTCTATCTTCTCACGCTCGCCATCGCCAATGTAAACGTTCTCGTGGAGCTGGATGTCCGTGGTTTTGGGGATAAGTTCGAGCAGCTTGAACTGCGAGATACCGATCGCCTGTACAAGGGGTTCCCGCTTGAAGATTGGACGGGGATCATCGGGATGCCCCTTTAAAAGGACATCGAGGACTATAGCGTAGATCTCCTTCTTCTCCGTCTTCATGATACCACCTTTCAGAAATGGGCTTTTACCAACTCGATGATGGTATCAAGTTCCTCGGGCTGGAGCGTGTATTTCTCCTTTGCGTATATTGCACGCAGTTCATCCCGAGTCCTCGGCATGATGTTTGCAATCCGGAACGCGATGTCCGGTTTCATCTTCTCGAGCTTCAGCAGCTCGTTTACCAAGAGGCGGGACTTCTCGCCCGAAGTCTTCGAAAGGAGGTTGGCGTGCTCGATGCTCTTTCGCAGTTCGTAGGACATCTCCCTGCCCGCCTCGATCCGCTCTGCTTCGACCCTGTGGAGTACCTCGCGGAGTTCGGGGAGGGTGATCCTCTCCTCCCTGATAATTGCCTTCACCTTCATGCCACGCCTCCCTGGAATGCTAGTGTTGTGTGTTTACCTTTGGGCTTTTAGATGTTGTGGTCTGGCGATGAGAATCTTCTCCTTTCCACCATCGTGAATGGACAGGAGCCAGGCCCTTCCCCTCTGGCCGACGATCGTGCCCGTCATGCCATGGAACCGGCGGTGGGGCATCCCTTTCTGGATGCTGGGTTCGACTACCACGTGGACCTTCTGGCCAATGTCAAACTTCTGTATGAGTGACGTGACAGGGACAATCCCCCGCCTGCGGATCTCTTTCTTGAACTTGTACCGTGTCTTCTTGCGTGGACCGTTGTGATGAGCCATTTTTTACTCTCCCTCGTTACTACCCTGGACGTACACCACGTCCAGCTGGCAAACCCGGGCGGGTCTCCCCAGGATACCGGAGAGGCTCGGCTGGGTGCGACCCTGGTCGCCTGATACGAGCTCCTTGATGTAAAGGCCCGCTTCGCCGGTGACCTCGAGGACCACCCTGCCGTTATCCTCTCCCAGGGCATGGATGTCGATGACCCGTCGCTCCCGCACGCGATCTGCACGCCGGTGTGCTACCCGCAGCGGAGTGCGCTGGTTCACTTTCGCCCCTTTTAGGGCTCTGATTGCAGATTGAAGTTCATCATGTGTGTATAGCCCTTCAATCTCGACCAGGATCCTGTATTTCTTATACCCTTTGGCTGATTTAATGATTTCCACATCTTTCCTGTTTCCCCAGCGTTCGAGAGAGACAGTCACCCTCCCGCCGGCTTCCCTGTTGATCTCTTTCTCGAGATCCTCGAGGTCGACTGAACGACGCCTGGGTGCCACCACCTCCATCACGAACGGCCGGCCTGTACCGGTCATGAGGGCGTCGATATCCTCCCGCCCCGATCCATGGAGAATGGCATTTTCGGCAGAGAAGAGGCGGATCGCCGGCCTGCCGATGATCTCCTCGACCGAGTCCGGGTACTGCCTGCCCGAAAACCCGCACTTCTCGCACCCCGCCCCCCTGCACGCCCGGCAGTACCAGTGCGTCTGGGGAAGCCCCCTCTCCAGCTTGCAATAACGGCCGCAGAAGAAGACAGGGTTCACCTGGACTTCAATGTTCTCCCCCGCGATATTGAGGATCGCAACGACATCGGGGTGCGCCGGGTCTGCAGTCTTCCCGGTCAGGCGTGCAACAGCCTTCCCAACCTCCCTGTTCATCTCGGACTTCAGTGGTTCGGCATGGGCGAGGCCAAGGTCGCTCCAGACGATCTCCTCGCTCTCTGCAATGAGGGGGGGAACACGCGTCCCTATTGCAAATCTCTCGTATTGCAGCCCGGATAATGCTGCACTCGCCCTCTCCGCCCACCCTGGTACGTAGACGAGGAGACCCCCGCATACCCAGCAGGACTCAGGCTGTGAATAAGGCCTGTTCTCCTGAAGGGCGACCGCGATGCGGAGGGCGTGCCCCCTCTCCTGGTTCGAGAGGCCGTGCGAGAGCTTTCCAAAGAACCTCCCCAGGCAGTTGTCACAGATCTCGCCGTAGGAGAGGATGCGGGATGCGAGGTCCGTTACGTCCATCCTGCCCTCCGGCGGTCGATCTCGTTGAGAAGGACGGTGATCGCATGGTCGGCGTGCAGGGTGCACGGCCCGACCGAGAACCTCTCCCTCCCCTCGATGAGAGACGCCTCGTCTGGGGCGAAGTCGAGGTGATCGCTCAGGATGTAGTTCCTGGGCAGGTCCCTGCATGCCCGGATATCCTGCCCTGCTTCGTCGAGGACAGAGAAGGGAAGCATGGTGAGCAGGTTCCCGGGGCCGCCCTTCTTCACTTCGACCCCAGGCGAAGACTCCCGGAATTC
>JAPXNX010000057.1:0-7889 GCA_033811795.1 Methanolinea sp.
GGCTTATTCTTAACATTGGCTGGATAATGAAACATGTGGTTCAAAATATAACCAATCAAATTGTCCTTTATCTCGAAAACGAAGATCTTCATGCCAGGGCACTCTCCGGTCTCCTGGGGGTCAGCCATATCACAATTGGCCGGAAGCTCATGGATCTCAGGAAGGAGAATGTCGTTGATTTTTTCAGGAAAGGAAAAAAAGGGTCTTCTTCCTGAAAAGGACGATGGAAGGGAGAAATGCGGCCATAATGGCAGAGATCTATCGGCAGCCCCGGTCCGCTCCGCTGTGGAAGTGCTCATCAGAACTGCCGAAGTCTTCAATGCAGTTCTCCTCGATAGGATCGAAAGGCTGACAAAAGAGGATATTGAGAGATATCGCGCCCGGCTCCGGCCCCTCCTCGAATGGAAGGGGTCCTTCCCCAAGCGATCACCATTCGTAAAAGCGAAGGGAATCGGGATCACTCAAGGCCCCCGCCGCATCCACCACCCTGGACCTCCTCATGCTCCCCGTTCATCGCCAAGCGAGAGATTACCCGGTAATCGTCCCCGTCTCTCCCCTGCGATTGTATCATGGAATTCGACTCCGGATCTGCAAGATCATCACCCTTTTCCTTCGGCTCTGCGTACCAATAATGCGTGGACATCTTCACCCATGCAGTCGCCATTGCGGTGATCCTCTTTGCAACGGGCAATGCCGCGTTCATACCGTTCGGCGTCCTCGGGGCAGTGATCATCGATACCGACATGGCCTGGATCTCCATCGCCCGCCGGAACCCCTCCCTCTACCTCCTTCACCATGCCGGGTTTTCCCACAGTTTTTTCGGGGCGACGGTCCTCTCGGCGATATCGTTCGGAACGACTTTCGCGCTCTCCGCCGCTGGCTGGCTGCAGGTGACAATAACCGGAACGATCCTCGTCCCTGCCTTCGCGGCTGTGCTCGCCGGTGCATACCTCCACCTGTTCCTCGACTGGCTGGCAGCCCCCGGGCTGCCCCTCCTGTACCCCCTGACCGAGAGGAGGTTTGGCCTTGCCATGACCCCGATGCCCCTCTACTTCATGATCACGCTCCTTTCCCTCGGTTCGCTCGGGTTCATCTTCTTCCGGGGTCTCACGATGGATCTCGCAGTGGTTTTCGGGGCAGTATTGGCAGGCATCGTCCTTGTCTGTGCAGTGCTGAAATGGCTGGTTCACTGCAGGGTCCCAGGAAGGTCCTATTTCGCGCTCCATCCCTCCCAGTGGGTCGTGATACAGGAGGAGAATCCGTCGTACCGGGTCATTATCTATGACATCTTCCGGGGAATCGCCAGTGAACAGAAGTTCGAAAAATACCGGGACATCACGCCCGAAGAGGCTCGTTTGTACGAAAGTCCGGAACTCAGACGACACAGGTATTACTCCTACGTATCCATCGCTGAACGGAACGACGGCGAGGTCAGGTTCCACGACCCGGTCCGGGAACAGGGTATCCTCACCTACCCGCCGTGGTACCCGTCTGTCCGTTTCAGCGCAGCGGCTGCAGGTGAACCCAAAAGTAGTTCGCCGGGATAGTGGGGAGGAAGATCCATCGGGCACTCGGTCCAGTCTCCAACTATGAGCAGGGGGAGGGAGGCTATTGAAATGGAGACTGCCCGTTTTTCGTTGAGAACCAGGTTCGATAGCGATCGTTCCCCTATCATGGTCTGAAGAACCGTGGATGCTGAATTCCTCGAGCGTGTGGAGACCAGGCTCGGATCTTATCATCGACCCTCTCCAGGACAAGTCCCTGACCCGGGAAGAGGTCGCCTTCCTGAAAGGAATGTACGAGATCGTCAAATCGAAGAAGTACCAGGAATCCATCAAATTAGGCTCTTTGCTATTTTGAGCGGGTAATTGAGTACGAGTTGGAGTTGCCGCCCCACGCCCCCCCGAAAGGCGCCCAGGCGGCGGTTCTGCTGGGTACCTCTCCCGATGATCGAAAAACTAGTTAACAGCAAAAACTCAGTAAATTTGCTGCTGGTGAGATTTTAGCCGATCTTGTGACACAACCAAACATTTGAGCATCCTTTTGTTCCTGCCTCCGCAGGCCCTCCCATCGACGAACAGGGGCACGACCGGATGGGGGGATTGGCTCCGCCACTCTGCCATAGAAAAAGATGACGATGAATATCCAAAGCCAAGCGGCATCACGGCGTAATTCGCCGGTCTTGGCATCCAGGTGAACGCTTTCGACGTCCTCATCGCCGGGTCCGCTATTGTCCACAGGGCCAGCGGCATCATCACCGCCGACAGAGACTTCGGGGAGATTGCAAAGGCTGCGGATATCGTGGTGACATTTTACAAAAGGAAGGGAAATTGACCTGCGAGGGTAAATGCCTTTCAGTTCGTCGTCTCCCTCTCTGGAAGGTCTCATCAAGGTTATGAAAATGAGAAAAAAATCATTTGATCTCCAGGGTTTATGCTACAGGAAAGGGGTCACGCTGACTGCTCGAGCCTATTCCCGCCTACCCTCCCCCTTGCCGCAGACATCCCTGAACTGGCGGAGAGACGAGGCGAGGACTCCTGTCTTGCCTATCATCCCGGCGACCAGGAGGACGTCCAGGACCTGTTCGGGGGAAGCACCCTCCTTCAGCGCGGCCCCCATGTGGACCTTGAGACAGTTCTCCGCTCCTGCACCTGCTGCGGCCGCAACTGCAACGAGCTCCGCGGTCGCCGGGTCAAGGGAACCGGGCCGGGAGATCCGGTAGTCGGCGAGTGCGGAGAGCGCAAAGACCTCGGGGCGTTTGCGCAGCACCTCGAAGATGAACGGCACGACCCCGAGCATCTCCCGGACCTCACCGGTTACCTCGTCGCCTATGTCGTCGGCATGGGCAAGAAAGTCATTCACGAGTTTTTCGTATTCAGGCTTCATGGTGTATCCTCCCTGTTGCGGGAAAATGGGACGATGGTGCGGGCGCGAATCCGGCGCCCACCCGCACCATCCATCTCAAAAGCTGAAGTGCTTGTTCACGATCTTGAGTGCACAGTAGTCCCCGCACATCGTGCAGGCATCGGCATCGGCAGGCATCCGCTCTGCCCTGATCTGGCGTGCCCGCTCGGGATTCATTGCGACCTGGAACTGCCGCTCCCAGTCGAGGTCCCGGCGGGCATGGCCCATCTCCAGGTCCGCGTCCCTCTTCTTGAGCTTGATCATGTCGCCCACGTGTGCGGCAATCCGCGAACTGATCACTCCCTCGTAGACTTCTTCTGGGGTGGGAAGCGCCAGGTGCTCGGAAGGAGTGACATAGCAGATGAAGTCTGCACCGCAGGCAGAGGAGATCGAAGCCCCGATGGCAGCAACGCGGTCATCGTAGCCTGGAGCGATGTCTGTCACGAGGGGACCGAGCATGTAGAACGGTTTCCGGTTGCTGACCCTCTTCTGGAGCACGACGTTCGCCTGGATCTCATCGATGGGGATGTGGCCCGGACCCTCGATGATGACCTGGACCCCTTCTGCATTTGCCTTGTCTGCAAGCTCAGCGTTGATCAGGAGCTCCTGGATCTGGGCGCGGTCGGTCGCGTCATGGACGGCCCCGGCCCGCATCCCGTTGCCCATCGAGAGCGTGACCTCGTGCTCCTTCATGATCTCGAGGAGGTAGTCGAACTCCGAGTAGAGCGGGTTCTCTTTCTCGTTGTGGAGCATCCAGGCCGTCATGAATGCACCGCCGCGGGAGACGAGACCGCCGTGCCTCCCCTGGTTGCGGAGGCGCTTGACCGTCTCCCAGTTTATGCCGGTATGGATGGCCATGAAGTTGGTCCCGAGCTTCGCCTGCTCAGCCGTGATCCGGAAGAGGTCGTCCTCTTCCATGTGGACGACAGCGCCGTCTTTCCGGGCAGCCTCGATGAAGGCCTGGTAGAGGGGGACGCTTCCGACCGAAAGCGTGGTCACAGCGATGATCCGCTTTCGTATCTCGGTGAAATCCCCGCCAGTGGAGAGCTCCATCAGCGTATCGGCACCCGCACGCTCCGCCTGGCGGGCTTTTTCGACCTCCATGTCGATATCCATGATATCGGTCGAAGTCCCGATGGATGCGTTCACCTTGGTCCGCAGCCCTTCCCCGATCCCGCATAACTTGACTTTCCTGTAGGGGGAGACGGGGATGACGATATGGCCCCCTGCAATGCCCCTGCGGACAAAGTCCTCTGTCACTCCCTCCTGGTTTGCCACGAGCCGCATCTCTTCGGTGATCCTGCCAGCCCTGGCGTCGTCGATAAGACTCATAGGCAAGAGTTGGAAGAAAGACAAGATAAAGGGTTCTTTTTCCGATCGAAGAGTAAAATTGGCTTGTCTTGATAGCAATTAAAATTGATTTGCGTTGAATCAACCTGGATTGAAAATTCTCCTGCATGGAGCCAACGAAAGGGAAGGGGATGTTATATGGCAGCAGGGAATGCCGAAGACGTGGCTGCGCATACCACTGCATAACGGCAAAATACCTGCGTGACCTGGAACTCAACAGCCATGCTGCTCTTGGGGGCTCCCTGGCAGCGATGCATGGTGCCATAGATTGATGAAACTTCCCGCTTCACTACTATGGGACGGTGACTGCGGTTGCAGGTGAATTTTGGCGGATTCGTTGATCTGAGCACCATTGACTGGCCGGGCAGAGCTGTATGCACAGTCTTTCTCCGGGGGTGCCCCCTCCGGTGCTCTTACTGCCACAACGCGGCCATCCAGACCGGGAGCGACATGCGCGATGTCGACTGGCTGGTGGAAAAGATCGCGGGTGTCCGCCCGCTCGTGTCAGGCGTGATCTTCTCGGGCGGGGAGCCTACCATGCAGGGGGAACCGCTCGCGGCACTCGCGAGGGCTGCACGGGAGATGGGCCTCCTCGTCGGGATACAGACGAACGGCTACTTTCCGGAGACACTCCGGCAGCTCCTCGCCGAGCGGCTCCTGGACCGCGTGGCGCTCGATTACAAGAGCCGGTGGGAGGGTTTCTCCAAGCGCTGGGAAGGTTACGGGAGCGTCTGCAAAGATGACTACACGCAGCAGGCCAGGAGATCGGTCGAACTGTGCCAGGAAGCCTATGTCGCAGGGACCCTCGCCTCCTTCGAGGTGGTCCTGACGGTCTTCTGGGGGAACGAGAAGGAGATCCTCGCTATAGAGAAGGATCTGCCGCGGGGGACGATCGTGCTTCAGCAGGGAGTGCACAAGAGGTTCTGGAAGGACTGGACCCTCAGCCGCGAGGCGAAGAAAAAGAACCTGCTCCCGGCAGAAGAGGCGAAAGAACCCCGTCCACCGCTCTCTTTCGAAGAGCTCTTTGCTCTCGCCGCGAAGATGGTCAGGGTCGGCAGGACGATCAGGATCCGGACCAGGGAGACAGGGGAGGTGACCTATGAAGGTGATCGGGGTCGTTGGGCTCCCTGCAAGCGGTAAGGGCGAGTTCTCCCGCATTGCAGGGGAAATGGGGATCCCCGTGGTTGTCATGGGGGACGTCATCCGCGAGGAGGCGCAAAAGGCAGGCCTCCCTCCGACCGACGGGAACCTGGGGGCCATGGCGCAGAAGCTGCGCCGCGACGAGGGGATGGACGCCATTGCCCGGCGCTGTGTCCCGAGGATCAGGTCAGTCGACGCTCCCGTTGTGCTTGTCGACGGTATACGGGGGGACGCCGAGGTGCGCCTGTTCCGGGAAGAGTTCCCCGGTTTCGTCCTCGTGGGGATCCAGGCGCCCTTCGCCGAACGGGTGGCGAGGCTCTCGAAGAGGGGGCGCGAGGACGACAGGGACACCCCCCTGGCGCTCGGGGAGCGGGACCTCCGCGAGGCCGCGTGGGGCCTTGACCGTGCCCTCGCCAGTGCCGACCATGTCCTTGAGAACGCCGGGACACTCGGGGAGTTCGTTCTGTCAAGCCGGGAACTCCTCCGGAAGATCTCGGAGGACCCATGAGGTACCGCATCTATTTCTCGTCGTCTTCGAAGGTCTGGGACGATATCTCGTGGGTCCCCGGCATCGAGGACGCGGGCTTCGACGGGTGGGAGATCGTTGCAGACGGCAATTACAGGCTGGACAGCCCCGTGAACGTGCGCCGGATCGACGAGGTCATCTCGTCGGCGAACCTCGGGATAACGGTCCATGCACCCTACTCGGACCTGAACCTGGCCACGCTCAACCATCCGATATGGAGGGAGTCCATCCGGCAGGTCTCCTGCTGCATCGAGCAGGCATCTGAGTGGACTGACCGCGTGACGATCCACCCCGGCTACATCTCTCCGGTCGGAAAGATGATGCCTGACCGGGTCTGGGAGTACCAGAAAACCGCCCTCCGGGAGATAGGGAAGGTCGCATCGGACCACGGAGTCACGGCATGCCTCGAGAACATGATCGCGGCCAGGGAGTTTCTCTGCCGTGACCCCGGCGAACTGGCCGGCATGACCGCAGACATCGAGGGGATCGGCATGACCATCGATATCGGCCACGCCAATACGATGGGTCTCGTCCGGGAGTTCCTCCCCCTCGTCCCCAGGGCGTCTCACATGCACGTCCACGATAACAACGGCCAGAACGACGAACACCTCCCGATCGGAGACGGGACGGTGGACTGGGGGGCGGTCGGCCAGGCCATCGCCCGCGGCTATTCGGGCGTCCTTGTCATCGAGGGGCGCGGTGTCGCAGAGGGGAAGAAGAGCCTCTCGATAGCGAGGGGGTGGCAGGCATGAGCGGCGAGACCCTGCACGTCTTTTTCCTGGGGACCGCTGCCGCACTCCCCACTCCGTCGCGGAACCCTTCGTGCATCATGGTCCGGAGGGGGCACGACACCCTCCTCTTCGACTGCGGGGAGGGGACCCAGCAGCAGATGATGAGGGCGCGGACAGGGTTCCTCGTCGATGGGATCTTTATCACCCACTGGCACGCCGACCATTTCCTCGGGATCTTCGGGCTCGCCCAGACACTCTCGTTTATGGGCCGGACGGAGCCTTTGACGATTTACGGGCCGGATTGGGTGGCCGAGGTGGTGTCCGCGGTAAAAAGCATCGCACGGCACAATATCAAGTTCCCTGTCATCCCTGTCGAACTCCGGCCAGCTTCTGTCGTGCGGTTCGATGGATACGAAGTCAGGGCTTTCGAGACGGCGCACGGTATGGCGGGGCTGGGGTATGTCCTCAGCGAGGACTCCCGGCCGGGCCGGTTCAACAGGCAGAGGGCCATCGAGCTCGGAGTACCCCCGGGACCGCTCTTCGGGAGGCTGCAACGTGGAGAAACCGTCCGCATCGTCAGGGACGGGGATACCGTCGAAGTCCACCCGGGCGATGTGATGGGACCGCCCCGGCCTGGGAGAAAGGTCGTCTATACCGGGGACACCCGCCCCGTGCACGCAAGGATAGCAGATATCGCAAAGGGCGCCGATCTCCTCATCCATGATGCGACGTACGACGATTCAGCCCGCGACCGGGCAGAAGAAACCCTTCACTCGACGGCAGGGGAAGCTGGTGAAGCGGCAGCGTCCCTCGATACCGGGATCCTCGCCCTCGTCCACATCAGTTCACGGTACACCACGGTTGCCGGCCATATTCGGGACGCCCAGGCGCATTTTCCAGGCAGGGTGATTATCCCCTCCGACCTCGAGATGATCGAGATACCCTACCAGGACAGCAGGGAATGAGGAGGGGAGCGCGGTGCCATTCCATACATAGATAAAAGTTCCAGGCGTACCCATATGTAAAGAGGTGTCAGGACGGGTTTTCGAGGGGAACTGGACCCCGGTTTCCCGCCCGCTGGTCGATATGGAAGAGGCGAATATCACGGTATACCGCATGGGTCCAGGCTGCGACCTCGGCGATGTGGAAGTGGGAAAGACATACATCGGGCGTGTCCAGGGGTTTGCCAACTTCGGCACGTTCGTCCAGTTGAATGACAGGGTGAAAGGGCTCGTTCA
>JAPXNX010000058.1:0-7716 GCA_033811795.1 Methanolinea sp.
TCGCCCAGGGAAAAACCTTGCCGGGGTTGCTGGGTTGTTGCCAACGGCATTCTGGTGAGCAATTCCAGGATCCTCTCTCTGGGGTGGCCGTCGCAGCACTGGGTGAACTCATCTACCACCTCCCGTCTCTGTGGGTCACCTGCATGATACCCGGCGTCCCTGTATCAGCGGTTTAAGGGGGATCCTTTCTCCCTCCCGGCATTACCCGGCCTCTCTCCCTGTCGATACAGATCGCTCCCCCGAGAAGGACGAGGGCGACAACCAGGTTGTCCCCCCGGAAATCCCAGCCGGTGAGGGGGCATAAGGACCCGCCCGCTGCACAGAGGATCAACCAGAACGCAGAAAAACCAAGGAGACCTGACAGCCCGGCCGAGATTCTCACCCCGGGATGCACATCCCCCAGGAGCCCGGCCAGGAGAAAGAGGAACGCTGTTCCTGCGAGCCATTCTGCAGGCTGAAGGATATCGGCGAGGATGTACGGGATCAACGGGATCTCCTCTCCCGGAGGGAAGGGTCCAAGAAGGGGCCAGAACCAGGTCGCAGGCTGCAACCACATCGCGTCAAGGGCCTGGTGGAGGAGAAAACCGAGGCCAAGGGCGATGAACAGCCCCGCGCTCCGGGTTGTCCGGCGGAAAAAAGCCCAGTAAGCGACACCCACGCCGATAAGGACAAGCCACATCGCGAGGGTGTGCGAGTAAATCCTCCCGTAGCCCACTGTCCCGGAGATGAGCAGCCCGAGAGGCTTGTCGACCAGGTCGGGGAGGACCGCTCCCAGCGTGCAGGCGAAGGCCAGCCTCCTGTCGCCGCTGGGCTGGGAGAGGAGGATCCCGAGCACGATGCCCGAGAGGAGGTGGCACATCACGTACATTTGGAGGATCGTTCGACGTCCGGAGATATATCGGGGCAGGGTTGGTTATCAGTTACCGGTTTGCCGGGAGAAGACAAGGGTATTTAAGACACCCTGCATATTCCTGTAATGGAGATATCACAATGCCCTCCAACATCCAGGGGATGGTCATTTCAGGGTTGCTTGTCCTCGTTCTCCTGCTTTCTCTGGTTCTCCTGCCGGCCACCGCAGGGGGGATGCCAGGACCGGAAGAGGCCACCCCGCCGACGAACGCTACCGGGTGGAACGACCTGGGGAATATATATTTCAGCCAGTTGCGCTTCGACCGTGCAGCAGATGCCTACTCTCAGGCTATACTGCTTGATCCCGGCTTTGCCCGGGCGTACTTCAATCGCGGCAAGTCTTACGCGGAGCTGGGCCTATACGACGAGGCGATTGCAGACTACGAGAAGGCCATTGAATGCGATCCGTCGCTTAAGGGAGTAGTCGGAAATTTCCTAGATACAGCAATCAGGAACCGTTACGTGACCCTTCCGGGTGAAGCACTTCTCAAGGGCAGTTCGTTCCCCGGCGGGCAGTACCTTGCAGTCGACAACTCGCGTGGCAGTTCCGATGTCGTGGTCGCCCTGGCGCCGCAGGGACAACGGGGGGCAATCCTTGCCGTTTATGTCCCAGTGGGGTATTCCAAGCGGTTCGATCAGGTCGTCCCACCCGGGATATACGATGTCTATATCACGACCGGAGAACGCTGGAACCCGAAAGAAAAGTCATTTGCAGTCGAGAGCGGCTGCCTCGTGTGGACGGCACCGCAGGTCTTTGCGGGGGTCCAGAACAAGGGGTTGACACTGACCTTCATCGACTGGCACCCCCCGTCGTCCTGGTGGGACCACTCCCTTCTGCCCATTGCACCCGAGCAATTCCCTGTCATATAACCAGGAACACACATTTTTTCCACCTGCCATGCGTTTATTCCGGAACACTGGGCAGTGATATGATAAAGGCAGTAACTGGAAAAAACCTCTTTCTCTTTTCAAGTGAGTAAATTGAATTCGATCTGACTGCACTTTAGATAATTCATGGCGATGAAATTATAGGTGTTCCTGCACTTTTTTGCAATACGTTTCATTTGTTATGAATGTTCATTGCCTGGATGAATATTCGACCCGGGAGAAAAAGAGAAAAAAAAGGTAATCCTATCTCCGTCTCCCGAATGCGGATGCAAGTGCGATAGTACCAATGGACAGGACTGCAAGGACTGCCGGCAGAGGGGACTTTGTCGGTGAGGGAGTCGGGGTCGGGGAGAGTGTCGCATCCACCTGGCTCCGGACATCTTTTTGAACCTGGACAGTTGCCCTCCACTCCGCGTATCCCGGGTGGGTCAGGAGGATTGTGTGGGTCCCGGGTGCAATCGAGGAGAGAACGAGGGGGGTGATCCCCATGTACTCGTTGTCCAGGTACACGCTCGCCCCTGCGGGGTTCGACTGGACTGAAAGCGAACCGGTGCC
This sequence comes from Methanolinea sp., assembly GCA_033811795.1. GTDB lineage: Archaea > Halobacteriota > Methanomicrobia > Methanomicrobiales > Methanospirillaceae > Methanolinea_A. The sequence goes on from JAPXNX010000058.1 coordinate 2,353, forward strand.
CGCGACCTGTGTCGGCGTGGGAGTGACAGAGAGAGTCTGCGATATCCTTGTCGTCTCCCCTGAACTGACCATCACGTTTCCGGTCCAGTCCTGGAATCCTGAGAGGGATATCCTGACCTGGTGGTAACCAGGAGAGAGGCCGGACGCAAGCTGCGGTGCCGGGCCATAGTACGCCCCATCCACGTAGATGCTTGCTCCGGTAGGGAGGGATATGACATAGATGGAACCGGTCTCGGGGGTGATCTGGGAAAGCGGTGCATAGACCTGCGTGTTCAGCCCGCTACTGACCGAGGTGGTCGTGCTCCACGCCTGGTACCCGGATTTTGTCACCTGGATGGTATGAATGCCGGGAAGCACGCTCTGGAACGTGCAGGGAGTTACCTGGGACTGTCCCCCATCGAGGACAGCAGTCGCGCCGGCCGGAGAGGACGTGACCGTGATGCTCCCGTACGTCTGGAGAGGCCGGAGGGTTGCCGCCACGGAGACGGTCTCGCCTTCGGATGGGTTGCCAGGCTGGTAGCTGCTCCACTCCTGGTAACCGGAAAGCACCAGGCGGATGGTATGGCCGGGCAACCCGGTCGTCGACACAGTCACGGTGAGCGGGGTCGTACCCTTGTAGGAATCGTCGAAGTAGACCGATGCTCCCGAGGGGCTGGAGGATACCCTGTAATACCCTTTCTCCCCTCCTGCCATGGGCTGGAGTGTCGCACTGACGTAGATCGTGTCTCCCTCGACGGGGTTGCCATCGTAGGTATCGGTCCATTCAGCGTACCCGCTCTTCGTGAGCCTGATAGTATGGCTCGGGTTTCCCGTTGTCGAGACCGGGATGGTGACAGGAGTTGTCCCCTGGTATGTCCTATCGAAGTAGACAGATGCCCCCGAGGGTGTTGACGAGATCTGGAAATACCCTGTGTCGCCGCCAATCGTGGCAGAGACCTGCCCAATGCAGACCACCATTGCGATGGCGATCATAAGTACAGGAAGTGTTGACCGTGGGGAAAAAGAGACCATAGAGATTCTCCTCATGTTTTCATATCTCGGTTGCTGCAGATACTATAAAAAGCCCTGCAGGAAATTCATTCCGCGTCGCCGCCGGAATTTGTTTAGCCTCAACGTTCCCGAGTTGTTGCTTGTGAGTTCCGTAATGAACCCTGGACTCACACTTCGAAAGAGCCACCGAGTGTAACTCAGCCGCCCCTACCGTTGACAATCCGCCGAATATCCCATCTGCCTCACATCACCGCGCCATCAGCGCGAACACACCCCATCCAAGGTATTCACGCGTGTACATGGCGTAGCGTTTTGGTTCCAAGGTCAGGTTGGCTCTAACATCTTTTGCGAAGTCGTCGTCGGGATTCGCTTCGAGCCATCGGCGCATGGTGAGCCACTTGGCCGCTTCATACCTGTCCCAGCTTTCCCGGTCAGCCAGAACCATTTCCACAACGTCGTAGTCGAGGTCACCGAAAGATGCGAGAAGTTCTGGAAGCATGAAAAAGTCAGAGATAGAATCGGCACCGCATCCCTTGGCAACGTCTTCTGTCGGTGGTAAATGCAGCCAGTAGGGCTCGCCGATGAGGATGATTCCTCCTGCGTGGAGACTCTTCGCCAGAAGCTCGATAGTGCCGGCGACTCCCCCACCGATCCACGTGGCACCGAGACAGGCTGCCACACCGACCTTTTCGTCGGCGACGTAGCCGACAGCATCGCCGTGGATGAACTCGACTCGATCGGCGACTCCGAGTTCTTCAGCGCGGAGTTTCGCTTGCTCGGTGAACAACTGGCTCATGTCGATGCCGATGCCGATGATTCCGTAATCGCGTGCCCAGGTGCACAGCATCTCGCCCGAACCGCTGCCAAGGTCGAGCACACGAGTCCCTGGTTCCATGCGCAACGCTGCGCCGAGAGTAGCGAGTTTTTCTGGTGTGAACGGGTTATGGATGCGGTGAGCACTTTCGGTAATGGTGAAGATACGTGGGATGTCCAATGCACAAACTCCTTTTCTAAATTGTATATTAACTGGAATATACCTGTAATGACTGTAGTAGAAAAGGGTTTAAAATACCCGTGGAGACGAACATTATAGGACGTCCATAATTACAGTAACTTCTTGGGACGCCCACGTGGCGAGTGGCGGAGCTCTTGCAGAATTGCCTCTGAAATTGAATTAAATATTTCATGCGCCCATAGTTATGAGAACAAAATTTTGGTTGAATTTTGTTCACAATATTAGAGCAAGTCATTAATCACCCCCGTAGTGTAGCGGTCAATCATGCAGGACTTTGGATCCGGCGACACCAGTTCGAATCTGGTCGGGGGTATGCCACCCTCCCTTGGAATCCATGCTACGATAATTTTTTGGAGACCCCATCTCCCGTACCTGCGTGGATACTCCCTGTCCCCTATCCTCCCAGGGCGATGAAGACAGTCCCCATGACCATCACGATGGTCCCGGCTGCCCTCTGCAGGACGTACCCCTCTCCAAGGAGGTAACCTCCGATAAGGACACCGAAGAAAACCGAGAGCCTCTTTATCGCAATAACATAGGGGACGAGGGACAGGGTATATGCCGTATTCACCGAGACCGCCTCCACTGTCAGGACAAGTCCGAGTGCAACCAGGGGCAGCAAATCCCCTCGTTCACCGTTATGGGTGAGAGGGATTCCAGTCTTCCCAGAAAACCGCAGGATCCCGGCCCACAGGAGGAATATGCCCGCAAGGAGGCCGAAGACGACAGCAGAACCAAGGACGGGGTCGGACTTTTCCACGACGACCTTGTCGTAGTTGACCGATATGCTGTACAGGAATGCCACGATGAGCATGAACTGGGTGCCCCTGTCCGAGAGGAGCATTCTGAATGGTGCGGCCCGCGGCGATGCCCTGCCAGGTGCCCCGTTCGCGGCAAGCATGTACGACCCTGCAGTAACCAGGCAGATGCCTGCAAGACCCAAAACCGTCGGAACCTCGCCGAGTATGACAAACGAGGTCACGAGCAGGAAAACTGGCGTGAAAGAGAGGATGGGCATGCAGAGGGAGAGATCAGAGAGCGAGAGGGCCCTGTACAGGAGGCAGGTCGCCGCTGTGTTGATCGCAGCCGTGACGAGGACGGCTCCGAGAAAACCGGGGGAGATGGCAGGAACTCCCCTGGCAAGGGAAATGGCAGCGAGGGAAACTGCTGCGACCAGGTAGCTTCCTCCGGCAAGCCGTGCGGGTGTGACGCGCGAGAGGAGAACTTTTGCTCCTGCAGAGTATGCAGCTTGGGCCAGTGCACCCGCAAGGGCGAGGGCAAACCAGATCATGGACGGGGTCGACCGGGGTGGCGATGGCAGTCCCCGGGGAATTCTCACTGATTCCCTGTTGGCCTGCGTGAGTGAAAAGGTACAGCCAACTCTCCCAGGAGGAAGGGGAGGGTTTGCCACGCGACGGCGTTCAGGCCGGGGTGCGGGCCGTGGACACCATGAACCAGGACCGGGAACCACCCAAGAGAGGTGTGGTTGCCGTGACAACACCACCGAAGGTTCGGCCTGTCACTTCGTGGGAATCCGTCATTCCTCAACCACCGTGAACCGCCACGTGCAGAACATGTCCTCCGGGTGCGGGTCCGGTGGCGCGAAGAGGCACTCGACCCTGATCCTCGGGTCGATCTCGCGGGAGAAACTGGTAAATTCGGCCCTGTGCATCTCCCTGCACGAGTACTCTCCTTGCCCCCTGCGGATCCGGGCTTCCTGTGTTGGGCAGTGGGGAACGCGGATGATGACCTCGTTCTCTCCCTCCTCGATGGTGTACCCGACGATGAGCGCCCAGGGAAAGAGCCTGAGTGCCTGTGCGAACCCGTGAAGCCCCTTTTCCCGCAGGGAGAATCGCTCTTTCAGGTCGCGGGCTGCCATTCCGGCGACCTTTCCCCAGACCTGCTCGTTGATCCGCTCGGCGACGGGCTGGCCAAACCTCTCTGTCACATAGATGAACCAGAAGGCGTCCACCACGCGGTAGTGCCAGAGGAGAAACTCGAGGTACGAAAGGACCTCTTCCCGGTCCATCTCCCTGATACGGTCAAGTTCCATGCGTGAAAATGGGGGGATCAATGCACATCAGGTTTTTCATGTTCCCGCACAGAAAAACCGGCTTGCATCCATTTATCCTGAAAACAGGTGGCTCCCGTCTCGAAAACAACTCGAAGATAAGCGCAACGTCGCATTTCCAGGTGGATCTCCACCTGGTGGTCTCCCGACCTCTACGAGACCTGGATCAGCATGTCCTACTGGCTGGAGTCCCCGTTGGTGCAGGGATCCTTGCACACGTCGTTACACTTGGCCTGGTCCTGTTCTGGTAAAGGGCGCTCGGTTCCATGGAGAGGGGAAGGGGGAGGAAATAATTCCCGGTTCCCTCCATTCTGAGTGAAGTATCACCCCTTGGGATCGATACCTGTGTGCGAAGAGAAGTGGGCGACTTCATGCCACGCTCTAATTATCGGACCCGGATGGGACAGTTTGCGCACGCCCCGCCACCGAGCCTTGTCTGGTTCCTGGCGATGGTGCGGACCTGGTCACCGATTCCATCCTGGTTGCGAGTCTGGTTCCTGGCGATGGTGCGGACCTGGTCACCGATTCCATCCTGGTTGCAGGTCTGGTTCCTGGCCATGGTACGGACCTGGTCACCGATTCCATCCTGGTTGCAGGTCTGGTTCCTGGCCATGGTACGGACCTGGTCACCGATTCCCCTGCACGAAGCAACTGCGTTCATATCACGGTATCTGCACTGGTCATAACGACCCTGACCGTGCATGGGGCAGAACCTGTTCTGTTCGGATGCTGTAGCATTTTCATCAGCCCGTTCCCCTAGTGCCGGCAAAGATGTTCCGGCACCACTTTTTCCCTGCCAGTGTGCTCCTGCTGCCCCCACGGTAGCAGGGACAAGGACGAGCAGGAGGAGGCAGAGCGTCACGATCTTTTTCACTGTATCACCTTCCTGGATCGATATGGGCCCCGTCTTAGGCGACCGGGGCCCCTCCCGACTACCACGTTGACGAAGAAACTATTAGGGATCTCTCATACGGAGAGCTACGTTTCTGCATGCGAGCCACTCATGGAGAAGATATGATATTCCAGGGTTCCTTTCCGCGCCAGGCAGGTTTGGACAGGACCACCTTCCAGGGCACTGAGAAGGGAAAGCGCAGGCACTGTCAGGTAATGGTGAGAAGACCGCCCCTCTATCCGCGCCTCGACAATCCCATCGCAAGACATATCCCGAATATGTCGAGTGACGGAAGGCCCGGTAATCCCGAGGTCTGCAGCAAGCTCCCCCCTTGTCATTCCGGGGTGCTTGTCCAGGAGCAGGATGATCTTCCTGGTTGTTGCACCACGGAGGTAA
>JAPXNX010000059.1:0-7544 GCA_033811795.1 Methanolinea sp.
CGTACATATCGACCGAGGTATAGGTCGTCCCTGCCCCGCCCTGGGCTGGTGCGAGGACGGTCTCCATGTAAGGCGATATGCCTGCACTCGAGTTGAACCACGTCGCCATCGCCCAGAACTTGCCCGTGTCCATCTCGACGTCCGTCATGACGTACCGGACACCGAGGGTCCTTGCGATCGCGCTGTTCCTCTCATCGTCGGTCGTCATGAAGAACGCGGCAGCACCGTTCTCCCCTGCCACCCCCGACTGGAACGGGTTTGCATTCGGGATCCTCTTTGCGATATACGTGATCATGTGCCCGTAGTCCCACCAGGACATGACACCGTAGGACTCCGGCGGGTACTGGAATGTCTCCTTGTCGTAGATGCGGTCGTAGTCGACACCCGGGTCCGGCGTGCCCGTCCCCATCCACTCGAGTGATTCCCGCCAGTCGGGGTTCATGCGGAGGGCCCCGGATGATGCGACGAGCAGTTCGTAGGTCACCTGGGAATAGCCAAAGACACAGAGCAGGAGGAGAACTACTGCAACTGCCCCGATCTTGAGGGGGTCTCTTTTCTGTGCCGCACGCTCCTGCTTTGCCTGCTTTTTCTTCTTCTGTTTTGTACTTGGTCTGGGAGGGACGGGTTCTTCTTTGCTCACCTTCTTTTCCAACTTCGCGAGGGACAGAATCTCTTTTCCTCCCCAGCTGACCACCCAGCCCACGAAGAGGCCCGAGAGAAGGGCAAGGGGTGCGGCGAAGTAGTATTCGTACCTGATGTGCTGGCAGGTAGCGATTATGATGACAAGGGCCCAGACGAGGACGAAGAGGTGTTCCTCCTTCCTCTCCTTCCAGAGCAGGATACAGAGGAGGACGAGGCCTGCTGCCAGCAAAATGAGCCCGAATCCGAAGTTGCCCCACGCATCTGCAGCCGTCCATGACCTTGCCTCCTGGATGGTGAGATAGAGCTCGTTCTGGCCAAAGAACTGGGTGAGACTTGCAGTAAACGTGGAAAAGAGGCCGGGAAGGACAACTGCAAAGAGACCGAGGACGGCCGCGAAGACACAGGCGAGGCCTGCGAGGTACTGCACGTGCCCCCTCTCCCGAAAGAGCCGTTCGAGGGCGTAGAGGACTGCCGTCCCGACGATGATGAGGACGTATGCCAGGGGGTGCCCGAGCGTGTAGTAATCGAACTGGAACCCCTCTTTGTGGACACCGAAGACGAGGAAACTTGCAGCCGCTATTCCAAATGTCACGGTGTTGAGGAGGAGGAGGGAGTCCCCCTTCACTCCCCGGAAAAAGCCCCATATGAACAACAGGAAAGTGCTGATCACCACAACGAGTGCAAAGAGGATCATCGTCGGCATTACGAGGAGGCCGAGGACGTAGCTGACGCCGCAGATGACTGACAGGAGGAGGGGGGTGCGCAGTGTCTCCCGCCGGGAAAAGTCCGCAGGGTGCTCCCGGAAATAGGCAAGGGCCCAGGCATAACAGAGTATGAAGATAGTGCTGAAGAGGACCTCGGCAATGTGATGATCGAGGTATCCATACAGCGAGCGGAAGAAGAACTGACCGCTGACTACCGCTATGACGAGTGCAGAAAAGAGCCCTGCCATTGTGCCGGAGACCCTCTTTCCGAGGAGGTACATGACAGGGACCATGAGGCCTGCCATGATGGGCGGCACTGCGAGTGCAATCGCTATGATCTCCGGCCGGGTGACTGCACCCAGGATGAGGCAGAGGGCTGAAATGATCCATATGAAGAGGGGTCCCCAGTGGATGACCTGCCCGTACGGGTAGAGTGTCATTGCCTCGAACCACCCGTAGGCCGGGAAGTTCTGGTTCATCTGCTCTACCTGTCGCAGGTTGTACATGGGATCGTCGCTCCCGACGAGGTTGAGGATGTCAGTCGTTCCGGCTGCAGCCGAGGGGAGCATCCGGACCCATATCGCGAAGATGGCCATGAGGACCAGTAAAATGGCAATCAGGTACTTCCTGTATCGGATAAAACCGGAGGTCTCCATTGTATCTTTTCCCGTTCTCCTTTCAGGAGATGTTTGCACCCCTCTGCTTTAATCCTTTGGAATTATCACAAAAATCAAAGCATTCCGGGGAAATTGTGACATAGCATGGCGATTTCTCTCCCTGCCGGGATGGTCAGCGGAAGGCGCAATGCTGCAAGTGGCTGCACGGTCCGCTATTCGAGGCAGTCCCTGACGAGTCCCCGTGCCCGGTCGGCAAAAAGGGTAAAATCAAAGAGTGCCGCCCTCTTTTGGCATGCGTCCCTGAACTCGTCGGAGCGCTCCCCGACCTCCCGTACAGCAGTGCATATCTCCTGCGGGTCGGGTGCAACGAGCCTCCCGCACGGGCCGTCGAGGACGGTCTCCTGGTATCCCCCCTCCCGGACCGCAACAACCGGCTTGCCGCTTGCCATGGCCTCGAGAGGAGTGATGCCAAAGTCCTCGTCTATTGCAGTCGTGATGAACCCCTCGCACCGTGAGTACAGTGCACGCATCTCCCCCTCGCCCTGGACATTCTTCCATACAACGTTTCCGGGTGCAGCCGCTACAACGCGTTCAAACCCCGGATATACCCTTCCTACGACCACGAGCGTCTTCTCCGGCATGTGACGGAAAGCCTCGACCTGGAGATGGATCCGTTTCCACTTGTCAATCCTTCCAAGCGAGAGCCAGTAACCCTGTGAGGGCTCCCAGGAAAATCTGTCGGTATGGATCGGGGGATAGAGGACGCGTGCGTCTTCCAGGTAGACCTTCTGGATGCGGTTCCGGACCGTGTGGGATATGCAAGCGATATTCTCGACGTGCTTTCTGACGAACCGCCTGTCCAGGTACCTGGCAAGTGCAAGCCCGGGAATGAACACTGCCTTTCCAGGCAGGCTCTGCCCTGCCAGGAAATGGTAGTACATGTCATAGAGTGCCCGGCGGGGTGTCAGCATGTAGTAGAGATGTGGGACGCAATGGACCAGGTACCTGACCGCCATGTCGTCAATGCAGATGACGAAGTCATACTCGAGAGACGCCTTCCGGAAGAGGCGCATGCCTTCGAGCTGGCGGAGTGGTTCTGCCGGAAGCGGGTGGTCGAGTGAGATGAAGGGGATCCTGCGTTCAGGATCGAAATGAGAGACGATCTCGTCGCGGAACGTGGGGACGACGACATCTGCCCCGAGTGCACTTGCCAGGTCGACAATCAGCCTCTCGGCACCGCCCGTGACAGAGAAGTCATATCCACTTAAAATTGCGATTTTCATAATATGGACTCCATCGCATAAGAAGAGAGAACATTAGTTGAAACATACTAATATTTCATTGTATCCAGAATTTTACGGAAATACTTCTCCCATTGCTTTGCAATACATTCCCACCGAAGATTCTCGGGGACTTTATATCTCCTCTCACCTTCAGTAAATATTTCTTCCAATGCAGTTTTAATTGCATCAGGGTTTTCTGGTGGAACGAAACGCACCCCCTCGTAAGAGCCGAGACTTTCGATGATACCTCCCGTGTGTGATGCAATTATTGGAAGACCGTATGACATTGCAATATGACATACTGCACAAGGATCATGGGATTCTCTCGTATATGGACCCACAAAGACACTGGCTGCTGAATAATAAAGTGCAACTTCCTTATCGCTCACATATCTGTCGACAATACTGATCTTCTGCTTGTCATGTGAACTCCGAGCGATTTCAATCGATTCCTGGTCCTCCCATGCCTCCCCTACAATACATAGCCGCGATCTCTCTTTGAGTTGAGGAGGAAGTAGTTCAAACGCCTTGATCAAATATTTCACGCCCTTGAATCTTCGAAGTAGACCGAAAAAGAGGATAAGATACTCTTCCTCTATCTCTAGTTCTCTCTTTGCAATTTCTTTTGGGATATGTTCATACTGGTCATAGAGGCCATGGGGAATAATCTGAATATAATCACGAAGAATGTGGTAACGCTTGACGATCAGATTGCGATCATATCCAGTATGTACAACAAAACCACATGCAAGTGCCCGGACCAACCGCCCTGTAACTCGCGAATATATCCGCAAAGGGAATGTTGTATCCTCCAGTGGATCCACCGGCTCATGGAACTCGATGATTATAGGTCTCCTCCTCCAATTCAGTACTTGAATAATAAGGTACATGTGTGCCACGCTCGATGTCCACCAGGGCAATATAATGACATCTGAATTTCTTACAACGCGGTATGCTTTCAGCCAACTCACAGGGTTATACCAATCAACAATCTCGTGCGTTTTGACATGACCGGAAAATTCTATCTGTGATAAGTCATTTCCGACACGTCTCCAACCTGGAAAAAGCTTTTTAGGCAACATATTCCGAAAAAGAACTGCATTAACATCACCAATCTCTGTCAAAGAATTCGAAAGGCGGATGGTAAAGTAAGTAATTCCAGATAGGAACCGTTTTGATGGGCCAAAAATTGCAATCTTGAGTCGATCCTGACTCTTATTAACCTTTTTCTCTCTATTCAAAGAATACATCCCCTCTCACTCCACCGTCACGCTCTTTGCGAGGTTTCTCGGCTTGTCCACGTCCCTCCCCAGTGCCACCGCGGTATGGTACGCAAGGAGCTGGAGGAGGACCGTCGCAGCCAGGACTGCAGAGACAGTATTCCCGTTCGGCAGGGGGACCAGGACATCTGCGATGTCCCGGAGTTCCTGCGACTCCCCGTCGCCCATGACGACAAGGGGCACTCCCCTGGCCTTCATCTCCCGGATGTTGGACACCATCGCTGTGAAGGACTCCCCGGGGGGAGAGAGTGCGACGACAGGTGTCCCCTGCGAGAGGAGGGCAAACGGCCCGTGCTTGATCTCGCCGGCGGCGTATCCCTCGGCATGGATATACGTGATCTCCTTCATCTTCAGTGCACCTTCGAGCGCGAGGGGAAAGAACGGGCCCCTGCCCACGAAGAAGAGTGAAGGGGCGTCCCTGCAGAGTTCGACGGCAGGGGACAGGTCCTGCAGCAGCGCCTCCCCGATAGCCTCGTGCCCTGAGAGGATCGAGGGGCGGAGGCGGCCGCCACTCAGCACGTCGGCGATGTAGAGGAAGACCGCGAGCTCGGCGACGAACGATTTCGTCGCGGCGACGCTGATCTCGGGTCCGGCCCGCATGAAGAGGGTATGGTCGGCAATGCGCGTTGCGCTGCTCCCGAGGACGTTTGTGACCGCCAGGGTGGCGTGGTTGTGCATTCGCGCCCTCTTCAGCGCAGAGAGGGTATCTGCAGTCTCTCCCGACTGGGTCACCGCCACCACGAGGTCGTCTCCCGGCGGGGTGTGGTACCTGAACTCGGACGCGATCTCGGCCCGGACCGGGATGCTGCAATACTCCTCGACGAGGTACTGGCAGAGGAGGGACGCGTTGTACGAAGTCCCGCACGCGACGAGGGTGATGCCGGAAACATCTTTCAGCACGTCGGGAACGTCCTCCGCAAAAAGGGCTCTCGCGGTGGTCGAGAAGACCGAGGGCTGCTCGTATATCTCCTTGAGCATGTAGTGGGCAAACCCCCCCAGTCGCACCTCCTCGACGGCCCAGTCCACCTTCTGGACGGGCCTTCTGACAGGCTCTCCCCCGTGCCATGTGGCAGATCCCGAGGGCAGGAGAGTCGCGACATCGCCGTCCTCGAGGTAGACGACCCGGTCCGTGTGATCGAGCAGCGCGGTCACGTCCGATGCGGCGATGCAGGCGCGGTCCGAGATCCCGATGACGAGCGGGCTTCCCTGCCGCGCTGCAACGATCCCCTCGTATCCCTCTGCAACAGCAAGGATGGCATAACTACCCTCGAGCCTCGGGAGGACTGCCATGACGGCGGAGAGGAGGTCCCCGTGGTACTGCTCCTCGATCAGGTGCACGATCGCCTCGGTATCGGTCTCCGAGCGGAACGCGTGGCCCCGGCCGGAAAGCTCCCGCCTGAGCGATGCGTAGTTCTCGATTATCCCGTTATGCACGATGGCAATCGATCCCTTGCAGTCGGTGTGGGGGTGGGCGTTTGCATCGCTCGGTTCACCGTGGGTCGCCCAACGGGTGTGACCTATGGCGGTCCTGCCCCTCCTGCGGGAGACCCCGGGGCTTTCGCGGGAGATCCTCCCCTCCTTCTTCCAGACCCAGAGGTCCCTGTCGAGGACGGCCAGCCCGAAGGAGTCGTAGCCCCTGTACTCGAGGCGCTGCAGTCCCGCGAGGACAATGGGGGCTGCCCTCTTCTCCCCCGTGTATCCGAATATCCCGCACACCCTTATACCACCAGGCTGCCGTCCCCGATCGCCGCCGTGGAAGCAACCTCCCTCCCCCCGCGGACGACCACGCCGTTGCCCACGATCGCTGCCCTGAGTGTCGAGAAAGGCCCGACCCTGACCTTCTCCCCGACGATTGCCCCGAACCGGCCCTTCACCTGCTCGTCCCCGATCTCGAGGAGGGGGGCTGCCGTGACGGTGCTCACGTGGTCTTCGAGCCGCGACCCCTCGCCGATGACCGCGTCCCTGACGAGGGAGTGCGGGCCGACAACGGCATCGTCGAGGATGATGCTGTCCTCGACGAGCGAAAACGGGCCGACCTGGACCCTGCTCCCGATGCTGGTGTTGGGCATGATGCATGCGTTTGGGCCTATCTCGCACCCGGGGCCGATGACTGCGGGGCCGATGACCGTGCACCCCGGGTGGATTTTTGTCCCTGCTCCAACCCGCACGTGACCCTGCAGGACCGTCCCGGCCGCGATCTCCCCCGCTTTCTCCGCCCGCCCCCTCTTGATCAGGAGCCTGTTCATCGGGAGGAGGTCCCAGGGGTAGATGGCGTCCTGCCAGTCCAGCGCCCGGACTGCCCTGAGCTTCCTGCCGGACTCGAGGAACGCGCTGACTGCATCGGTGAGGTCAGGCTGCCCGATGAAATCGAAGAAGTCGGGGCCGAGCGAGAATATGCCTGTCGAGATGGTGAAACCCGGTGCCTGATCAGGCTTTTCGACGATGCGGGTCACGTATCCCCGCCGTACCTCCACCACGCCGAAGTTGGAGGGATAGGGGTGGTCCTTGACGAGGACCGCATCCTTCGTGTCCATGACCCGTGCAATCGACTCGCTGTCGATGTAGTTGTCGCCCGGCAGCACGAGAAACCGCCCCGAGATGTGTTCCCTAGCCTGCACGAGGGCATGGGCCGTCCCAAGCGGCCTGTCCTGGACGACCACGCGCACGGGATATCCCGCGCTGTTGAGGTGGCTGATGACCTGCTCCCTGCGGTACCCGGCGACGACGATGATATCGCGGATACCGCATGCAAGGAGGGCCTCGATGACGTAATCGATGATGGGGACGTTTCCGACGGGGATGAGGGCCTTGGGCCTGCTCCGGGTGAGGGGCCGGAGCCTTTTGCCCTCCCCGGCCGCAAGGATGACTGCCTGCATGCTGCACCTACCTGATCTTTGCCCCGGGCGCGATATACCCCTCGACGAGGCAGTGCGGACCGATGGCTGCACCCTCGCAGATGACCGAGCCGACGTTGACCGAGCAGTTGATGCCGAGCATGGCACCGTCGCCGATGATCGC
>JAPXNX010000060.1:0-7537 GCA_033811795.1 Methanolinea sp.
CTCCTTTTGTCACCATGTCCAAGAAAGAGATCCTTGCCCTCGGACTCTCGCTTGGCGTCCCGTACGAGCATACCTGGTCCTGCTACCAGTCGGATGACGTTGCATGCGGCGTATGCGGAGCGTGCCATTTCCGCCGTGCGGCGTTCTATGCACTGGGAGTCGAGGACCCCATTCCCTACAGGAGGGGGAGATGACCGAGCTCTACCGGGGGAAGAGGCTGGCGGTTGAGAAGAGGGAGTACAAGCTTCCGAATGGGAAGAGGGTCGAGAGGGTCTCGGTCCACCCCGGGAACGCCGTCGCCATGCTCCCCTTCTTCGAAGACGGGTCATGCTGCCTCATCCGCCAGTTCCGGTTCGTCGTCGGCGAGTTCATCCTCGAGGCGCCAGCCGGGACCCTCGAGCCAGGTGAAGACCCGGCCAGTGCAGCCCACCGGGAACTGATCGAAGAGACCGGCTTCGATGCAGAGACTCTCGTCCCCCGTGGCTGGATCTACACGACCCCCGGGTTCTCAGACGAGGTCATCTTCCTCTACGAGGCCCGCGGGCTCCATCCCTCGTCACTCCACGAGAAGGACGAGGACGAGGTCATCGAGATAGTGAGGGTCGGAAGAGGCGATCTCCTGGCGATGGTCAGGGACGGGCGCATCAGCGATGCGAAGACGATCAGCCTCGTCTGCCGGTGCATAGGGGAGGAGAGATGAAAGCTTCCATGGTCCTCTCCTGCCTCTGCGTTATCAGCCTTCTGATCGCAGGGTGCAGCGAGGACCTCTCTTCCCGAGAGGGGGGCTACAGCGTGGACGAGTCCGGCAGGCTTGAGCTCCGGTGCCCCCCGTGTGCAGTAAAAGAGATGTTGCAGGAGAGCGACGGGAACGTCTCCATCTATCGCGTAGTCTTCGAGGGCGCCGGGGGGGACGTCTACGCCATCGCTGCAATCCCCCCTGCGCCAAAGGCCGGGTTCGTGGTCGCACCTGGTGCCGGTGTGAAGAAGGAAGGCTACCTGTCGGTTGCACGCCAGTATGCGGAAGAGGGATACGCGTTCCTCGTCCTCGACGTGCGGGGGAACGGCGGGGAGACCCTGGGGTACCCGCTCGACCTCGAGCGTGACTTCGGGAAGTTCAGGGCAGGGGCCTGGCCCCAGTACTACCTGTCTGTCTGTGACATGTCTTCAGCCCGGAAATACCTCCAGGAGAAGCACCCAATCCCGGTTTATGCCATGGGAGAGAGCAACGGTGGGAGGTACGCGGCGATCGCAGCCGAGACTGATCCGGCCTTCGCCGGGTTCATCGGGATCTCGACGTCCGGGTTCTCCCGTGCGGGAGATGCATATCCCGGGGACGCCCGCAGGTTCCTCCTCTCTGTCGACCCCGTGACCCAGGCAGACAGGCTAGTCTCCCGGACCTCGTGGGTCTTCCATGCGCCGGACGATCCGATCATCCCCTTCTCCCTCGGCCAGGAACTGTTCAGGGCCCTGCCTGAACCGAGGGAGTTTTTCCCCTTCAACGGGACGCACGGCTCGAATGCCGCTGTGCACGAGATGATACTTGGGAAATGTGCGCAAATTTATGCCGCCACGGGTTGAAATGTATTGAAACTTTGAAACCGTTGAGGTGGGGGAGATGACCGAGACCCAGGAGATGGACGAGGGGCGCAGGAAATACGAGTTCAAGAAGACCCTGGAGAAGCTCCAGTCGAGGCAGGGGAGCGGGACAGAGCTCATATCCCTCTACATCCCCCCCGACAAGCAGATCCACGACGTGGTCGGTCAGCTCCGCGACGAGTTCGGCCAGTGTTCGAACATCAAGAGCAAGCAGACCCGGACGAACGTCCAGAGTGCCATCTCGTCCATCCTCTCGAGGCTCAAGTACTACCGGACTCCTCCCCCCAACGGGATGGCCATTTTCTGCGGCACGATCCAGCTGCAGGGAGACCGGACCGACCTCGAGTGCACCATCATCGAACCGCCAGAGCCGCTCAACCTCTACATGTACCGCTGCAGTTCGGCCTTCGAGCTGGAGCCGCTCCGGGAGATGCTCGAGGAGAAGAACGTGTACGGCCTTCTCGTGCTCGACCGGCGCGAGGCCTACTGGGGTTTCCTGCGGGGAAACCGCATCGAGCCCGTGGGGGGCGTCACGTCCACAGTGCCGGGGAAGCAGAGAAAGGGGGGGCAGTCGAGCGTCCGTTTCCAGCGGCTCCGCGAGATCGCCATCAACGAGTTCTACACGAAGATCGGGGAACGTTCAAGTGCGATATTCCTCGCCGAGAAAGACTTCTTCCAGCGGTTCCGGGGAGTCCTTATAGGTGGGCCGAGCCCCACGAAGGAGGAGTTCGAAGCAGGCCAGTACCTCCACCACGAGATCCAGAAACGCATCATCGGCCTCTTCGACGTCGCCTACACGAACGAGAGCGGTCTTGCTGAACTGGTGGATGCCGCCCGCGACGCCCTCAAGGGCGTGGAAGTGATCAAGGAGAAGGACCTGATGAACAGGTTCCTCAAGGAGCTCGTGAAGGAGGACGGGCTTGCTGCATATGGCGAGGAGAGCGTCCGGAAGAACCTCGCTGCGGGATCAGTCGACATCCTCCTCCTCTCTGCTTCCCTCCGGAAGTCCCGGGCGAAAGTCCACTGCCAGGCCTGCGGGCACTCCGAGGAGCGGACAGTCCAGCTCGAACCGGGCAAAACGATTGCCGAAATCCTCTCGTCCCAGACCTGCAGGGCGTGCAACGGGCCGCTCGCCGTGGACGAGGAGACCGACATCATCGAGGAACTGACGAGGCTCGCGGACCAGACCAGCACCAGGGTGGAGATCATCTCCGACGACTTCGAGGAGGGATCGATGCTCTACTCAGCGTTCGGCGGTATTGCAGCCATCCTCCGGTACAGGACGGGGTATTGAGATGATCATATCCCGGATTTATTCCACAGTTGAATCTGCCTTGAAAGAGGTGTGCGGCCAGGAAGAAGTCTCCCTGGCAGACGGCGGCGCCCATGCAGACCTTGCCAGCACGGTCTCTTTCTCCCTTGCCAGGAAGATGCGGCGGCCGCCAGCAGAGATCGCGCGGGAGCTTTCAGAAACTCTCTCCCGGCGGGAAGACCTTGCAGGTGTCAGGGTCGAGGCAGAGGGCCCCTACCTCAACTTCCACATCGGTCCGGAACTCCGAAAAGAGGCGGTAGTCGAGGCCACGCAGCCGGGGTACGGGTCTTTTCCGATGCGCGAGGAGCGTGTCGTCCTCGAGCACACGAGCGCCAATCCCAACGGGCCGCTCCACGTGGGCCACATCCGGAACACCATCATCGGCGATACGCTCGCCCGGTGCCTGCGAAAGGCAGGATACCCCCTCGAGGTCCAGTACTACGTCAACGACATGGGCCGCCAGATCGCAATAGTGGTCTGGGGCTTTGAGAACATCCCGGACTCGCCGGTTCCGGGCGAGAAGGGAGACCACCATGTCGCCCGCATCTACATCGCTGCGAACAGGGAGCTCGAAAAGACGCCGGAACGTGTCGCGGAGGTGGACCAGCTGATGCAGCGTGTCGAGTCCGGTGACCCCGAAACCGTCCGCGAGTTTCGATCGGCGGTTGTCGAGTGCCTGGATGGGTTCCGGGTGACCCTGGCCCGCCTGGGCGCCAGGCACGACCGGTTCGTCTGGGAGAGCGACTTCGTCCGGAACGGAGATACGGAGAGGGTCCTCTCAAGGATCCACTACATGGACGAATGCCACGAGAATGGCAGGCTCTGGCTCGACCTCTCTTCCTACGGCTTCGAGAAGGAGTACGTACTGCGCAGGAGCGATGGGACGTCTGTCTACGCGGCGAGGGACCTCGCGTACCACACCTGGAAGGCACGCAACTTCGACCGCGTCATCGATGTCCTGGGTGCGGACCACAAGCTGATCGGCGCCCAGCTCGCAACGACCCTCCGCCTCCTCGGGGAACGTCCACCCGAGATAGTCCATTTCGAGTTTGTCTCCCTCCCTGAGGGGTCGATGAGCACGCGGGCGGGCAAGTTCGTCTCTGCCGACGAACTCCTGGACGAGGTCAGCAGCAGGGCCTTTTTGGAAGTGACGTCGCGGAGGCCGGAGCTTCCCGAGGCGGAGAGGAAGGAGATCGCGCGGGCCGTCGCCCTCGCGGCGGTTCGGTACGACATCGTGAAGATATCCCCGGACAAGAGCATGGTCTTCGACTGGAAGGAAGCCCTGGACTTCGAGAAGCAGAGCGGACCCTATATCCAGTATGCCCACGCCAGGGCGTGCAGCATCCTCGAGAAGGCAGGGGCATTCGAGGCTGCCTGTGCGCCGGAGGACCCGCACGAACTCGCCCTCGTCCGCCACATCACCCGGTTCCCGCTGGTGATGGAGAACGTCGTGCGGGAGTTGAAGCCACACCTCCTTGCCGCGTACGCACGGGAACTCGCAGACCTCTTCAACACGTTCTACCACTTCGTGCCGGTTCTGAAGAGCGGGGGGAGCCTCCGGGACTCCCGCCTCACGCTTGTCCTTGCGACCCGGAACACACTCGCGGAGGCGTTGAAAGCACTTGGCATCGATCCGCTCACAACCATGTGAGGCCCTGCGCCGCCAGGGGTACCAGTTCTTCGGGGAGGGATCGTCAGCTGCCCTCAAGCCCTGCCTCTGGTGCAAGAAGGCCCTGCGGGGAGGGGAGAAGTGCTACAAGCACCAGTTCTACGGGATCGAGAGCCACCGCTGCGTCCAGATGACCCCCACCCTGCGGTGCAACCAGCGATGCCTATTCTGCTGGAGGTCGTTTGAGCATGCCTATCCCGGCGGGAGGGACTGCACGCCCGCCGAGATCTGCGAGTTCCTCCTCCCCCTCCAGAAGCGCGCCCTCTCCGGGTACAAGCCATCTCCCTATGTCACGCCGGAGCGGTTCGCCGAGGCGCTGCAGCCGCGTCACGTCGCGATATCCCTATCGGGCGAGCCGACCCTCTACCCCTTCCTGCCGGAGCTCATCGATGCCCTCGGGGAGAAAGGTTTTTCGACCTTCCTCGTGAGCAACGGGACGAACCCGGGAGTACTCTCGCAGTGCAGGCCGTTCCAGACGTACGTCTCGCTCACCGCCCCGGACAGGGAGACTTACCTTGCACTCTGCAGGCCGGAAGAGGACTTCTGGGACAGCATCCAGGAGAGCCTCGGCATCCTGGGAAAGCGGAGGTCCGCGGTCCGGATCACGCTGGTGGAAGGGTACAACGATTTCGAGCCGGCGTCCTATGCCAGGATGGTCCAGGACTCGGGAGCCGCCTTCGTGGAGGTGAAGGGATATATGTTTCTGGGATACAGTAGAAAACGATTGCAAAGGGAGAACATGCCGAGCTTTGCCCACGTGAAGAAGTTCGCGGAAGAGATCGCCAGCATCTCCGGTTACAGGTTCCGGGACGAGAACCAGGCCAGCCGCGTCGTGTGCCTGGAGCGTGAAGGATGAGGTTCGACCCCGAGGCATGGAAGGTGCGGTCCCGCGAACACTTCGAGAAGGCCTGGCACGAAGGCCCGGGTGTCCTGACACCTCCTCGGGCGGGTGACCGGTACCCCCGGCTCTGTTACCCGACAGCAGTCCCACACCCGGTCTTCGACATGGTCTACCGCCTCCGCGAGACATACCTCCGGCTCGGCTTTGCCGAGATCTGCAACCCCATCATCGTCGAGGAGCAGGACGTGTACAGGCAGTTCGGGCCGGAAGCAAGCGCCGTCCTGGACAGGGTCTTTTACCTCGGCGGGCTCGAGCGCCCCAACCAGGGGATAGGGCGGGAGGAACTGGAGGGGATCACGTCGATAACCGAAAAGCCTGTCACCCCGGAGGAGGAGGCGAGGCTCCGCCAGATCCTCCAGGACTACAAAAGGTCCGCAATCGACGGGGATGACCTTGTCCACGCGACGTCAGAGGCCCTCGGGATCGATGACGGCGTGACCGTCGAGATCTACGAGAAGGTCTTCTCGGCGTTCCGAGACCTCGCCCCACGGTCTTCCCGGTCCACGCTGCGCAGCCACATGACGAGCGGGTGGTTCATCACGCTCTCGAAACTCTGGGAGAGGAGCCCGCTGCCGCTCAGGCTGTTCTCCGTGGACCGCTGTTTCCGGCGCGAGCAGGAGGAGGGGCCGACCCGCCTGATGAGCTATCACTCGGCCTCGTGCGTCGTCGCGGGCGAGGACGTCACCAACGAGGAGGGGAAGGCCGTAGCCGAGGCCCTGCTCTCGGCATTCGGGTTCACGGATTTCCGGTTCCAGCCGGACGAGAAACGGTCAAAGTACTACATGCCCGACACGCAGACAGAGGTCTATGCCCGCCACCCGGTCCACGACTGGGTCGAGGTGGCCACGTTCGGGATGTACTCCCCCTCCGCCCTCGCCGAGTACGGGATCGGCATCCCCGTGATGAACCTTGGGCTCGGCGTGGAACGCCTCGCGATGATCACGACAGGTGCAAAGGACGTCAGGGAGATGGTCTTCCCCCAGTTCCACCCAAGGCCCCTGTCAGACCTGGAGATCGCACGCGGAGTCACGTTGCGGAGCGAGCCCGCGACGGTGGAGGGAAGGGTGCTCGGCCAGGCGATCGCCCGCAAGGCTCAGGAGCATGCGGCAGAGACCGGCCCCTGCTCGTTCATCGCGTACGAAGGGCTGATTGCCGGCGTGCAGATCCGCGTTTTCGTGGAGGAAGAGGAGGAAGGGGCGAAGCTCCTCGGGCCGGCATGCGGCAACGAGGTCTTCGCCTACCAGGGGGCAGTCCTCGGTGTTCCGGACACCCCCCAGTGGGCCGAGGTCCGGAACAGGGGCGTCTCCTGCGGCGTCTCGTTCCTGGACGCTGTCAGCATGCTCGCCGCAGCCCGCATCGAGGAGGGGGCATCCTGCAGGAAGCCTGTGCACGTTCAGGTCAAGATGGCGAGGCTTCCCGGCGACATCAACCTGCGCATCGCGGACCACGTGATGCGGGACATCACGGACAGGAAGAAGAAGGTGGACGTCCGCGGTCCTGTGTTCTTCGCGGCAAGGTCCGAAGTTGCCTGATCTGTCATCATCTGCATCTCCCTCTCCTCAAGTCCCCAGCCATCCTCTCGAGGCCTGCGGCAACCTTCATCCGGAAGTCGTCCCGGTCGACTGCGCGGGCAACGTGCCGGTCGAGGACCATGATCCTGTCCGCCTGGGCAGCCAGCGTATCCAGGGCGCATGCGGCAAAGACGAGGGTTGTCTCCCCCATCTTTACACGGTCTCTGCACAGGATCTCGGAGAGCGGCGTGACCTCCTCGTTCTGGAGTGAGCTCCTGACGAGCAGGTTAGGCGAAGCCCTGTCCTCGTCGATGATGAGGAGAGGGCATTTCCGCTCGACTGCCCTCTGTACCTGGTATGCCATGTTCATCGAGCCGCTGCCCATACCGGACGCCGAGTGCACCGTCCCGCTGACCCCCGGGGGGAGTGCGGAGAAGAACATGCTCACGTCTGCTCCAGCCAGCATGGCATTCACCGCTTCCGCCGTGCAGAGGCCGTGCACGGTGACCACCATCTCCCTGCCGTCCCCGGTGGCATGGTCGTCCATC
>JAPXNX010000061.1:0-7467 GCA_033811795.1 Methanolinea sp.
GCCCCACTTCTCGCCAAAGGGTGTGCACCCGGTGCCGATGACTGCAACGTCCCTCATTTCTGCATCACGATCTTTCCCTTGTGCCGCGCGTACTGCGCGTAATCGACGTAAATCGGGTCTTCCAGGAGCGCTGCGACCGTGGGGGCTGCGCTGCGCGAAAATGCGTCCGACTCGATGGCGTCGGTCACCTCGATATCGAAGGCGTCACTGCCTGCCCCGGACCCAAACGACGCCATGAATATGGTATCCCCGGGCTTTGCCTGGTCGAGGGTCGCGGCCAGCCCGATCATCGAGGAGCCGCTGTACGTGTTGCCGAGAGCCGGGACGACGAGGCCGGGCCTTATCTGGTCGGGCGAGAACCCGAGCACCTTTGCGACCCGCTGCGGGAACTTCGCGTTCGGCTGGTGGAATACCGCGTAGGTATAGTCTTCCGGGCCCTTGCCGGTCTTTTCCATCATGAGGCGGCTTGCACCCTCGATGTGGCGGAAGTAACCCGGTTCGCCCGTGAACCGCCCGCCGTGGCGGGGGTAGCCCTGGCCCTCCCTCCGCCAGAAGTCAGGCGTGTCCGTCGTGAACGAGCACGTCCGGTGGATGATCGCGACAGGGTCGTCGGCCCCGATGAGGAACGCCGCACCGCCTGCAGCGGCAGTGTATTCCAGGGCGTCGCTCGGGGCGCCCTGGGCGACGTCCGACCCGATCGCAAGTCCATACCGTATCATCCCGCTCGCGACGAGGCCCATGCACGTCTGGATCGCCGCAGTCCCCGCCTTGCATGCGAACTCGTAGTCTGCGGCAGTCATGACCGGGGTCGCCCCGATCGCCTCCCCGACCGTGCACGCCGTGGGCTTGACCGCATAGGGGTGCGACTCGCTCCCCACGTAGACCGCGCCGATCCCGCGGGGGTCGATCTCCCTTCGCCGGAGGGCGTTTCGTGCGGCCTCGACCGCGATCGTGGCGGTGTCCTCGTCCAGGTCAGGGACTGACTTCGAGTTGACGCCGAGCCCCCCCCTGATGTCATCCGGATTTGCACCCCAGACCCGTGCGATCTCCTCGACCTTTATCCGGAACCTCGGGATATAGGCTCCATACGTGATGATTCCTACCATTGTTCTTCCCTCAGTTTCTGCACGATCTGTTCTACGTCCATCCCGGTGCAGAGCACCGTGATCCTGTCCTTCTCTGCCATCCTGGGGACGAGCGGGTGGACGAGGGGCGGCTCGATGCCCTGGAGCACGACAGCCCGGGGCTTGAAGGGCGTGACACGGATCGCGACCATCGGGGACTTGCCGGACGTGACATCCGTGAATATCAGCGCCCTCTCGGTGCTCCAGCCGTAGATCCTGTTGAACTCGTTCGAAGTGAGCTGGGTGATCGCGTTGAGGCTGTTGATCACCGTGTACCCGTAGATCGCCTGCGAGAGCGACCCGCAGACCGGCTGGCACTCGATCAGCTCGGCGAACCGGGTCAGGGGGACCGGCGAGGGGTAGTCGTGGATGTCGCAGATGATGTCGGAGTCGACATCGGAGTAGAGGATCTTGGCGAACTTCTTGATGTACTTCCCACCGTTCGCCTCGTCGATGGAGAGAATCGTATCAACGATCTTGCCGACGACGGCAGTCCCGGGGCTCTTTCGCCTTCCGCTCTCGTAGTCGCTGATCACGGAGGGGGAGACGTCCAGGTGCTCGGAGAGGACCGCCTGGGGGATGTTGAAGCTCATCCTCCACTTCTTGAGGGCCTTCCCGGGCGAGTCTGAAAGCGTGATCTCGCCGGCCATCTTCTCGGCCAGGCGGTTCCGCAAATCAGATTTCATGGATCATTATGCAGGCCCGGGGGGTATTATAATTACCGAATGGGAATTCGACATTTCACGAAAGATGGGAAGATATCCATAAATAGTATGCATCTCAATTCTGATTTCATGATCATGCCCGAGGACTTGCAGTGCCTCAAGGTCATCGCACGCATGGGCGGCTCCCAGGGGCCTGTCCGGGTCTCGTCGCAGTCCCTTGGCGCGTCTCTCGGTATCAGTCCCCAGACTGCATCGCGCCGCCTCCAGTCACTGGAAAGGCAGAAACTGTTGGAGCGGGCTCTCACCCCCGACGGCCAGGACATCATGGTCACACCGGCAGGAGAGGGCGTGCTCCGACGAGAATACGAGGAGTACTGCCGCATATTCGGGGAAGACCACCACAGGTACACCCTTAGGGGGGCGGTGATCACGGGACTCGGCGAAGGGAGGTACTACATGAGCCTCGAGCCGTACAGGGTCCAGTTCGCAAAACACCTCGGTTTCGTCCCGTTCCCGGGCACCCTGAACATCAGGCTCGACCCGCGGAGCCTCCCCGTCAGGAAGAGGCTCGAAGGGCTTGAATGGGTCCCCATCGAAGGATTCGTCGCGGACCAGAGGACGTTTGGGTCCGCACGCTGCATCCCCTGCAGGGTAGGGGAGATAAAATGCGGCATCGTCGTCCCGGGCAGGACCCACTACCCCGAGGACGTCCTGGAGATCGTGGCCCCCGTGGGACTGCGGGATGCACTGGGTGTAAGTGACGGTGACGAGGTGGAAGTGGAGGTGGAGAAGTGATAGACGATGCGATCAGGGCATTGAGGGAAGGGCAGTTCATCCTGCTCTACGATTTCGACGATAGGGAGGGGGAGACAGACTTTGCCATCCGGTCCGATGCAGTGACACCGGCCCACGTCGCGCGGATGCGCCGGGAGGGGGGCGGTCTCATCTGCACCGCGATCCACCCGGACGCGGCACGCGCGATGGGGCTCCCGTTCGCAACCGACCTGCTCACCCAGTACCCCGGCCTTGCGCGCCTCCAGGGCGAGGCGCCCTACGACCGGAAGAACAAGTCCTCGTTCTCGCTCTGGGTCAACCACCGGGACACGTATACCGGGATCACTGACAGGGACCGGGCGCTCACCATCAACGCGATCGCGTCCCACGTGAAGAGGTCGCTCAACGGCGGGGGTGCAGACTTCTTCGCAGAATTCCGGTCACCCGGCCACGTCGCCATCCTGCGGGCGGCAGACACGCTCCTCTCCCGGAGGCGAGGCCAGACCGAGCTCTCGATCGCCCTCGCGACGATGGCAGGCGTGCCCCCGGCAGTCACCATCTGCGAGATGCTCGACGATACAACGGGAAACGCGCTCGACAAGGAGTCGGCGCGGGCGTATGCCCTGAGAAACGGCCTCGTGTTCGTGGAGGGCGGGGAAGTCCTCGGGGCCTGGGAAGCGCACGGCAAGGCCTGACAGGCCACCGGCCGATGGGAAAAGCGGCACTTCGCTATTTAGAGTGGGGTAATGAAGCAGGTGTGGGGAGTGCTGCCTTTGCATCCCGGCAGTAAAACTGCCAGGATCTCCGCGGGGGCGGACCGCGGGCTACCGCGACTCATGAGAGTGTCGAACACACGGACTGGGTGTCTTGGGGAAAAGAGGGGGTACAGGCCTATCTTCCCGCGAGTTTTTTCAGGGTCTCTTCCGGGAGCATCCGGGCGATGGACGCCTTCGTCGGGCAGCGGCCCGGCTTGATCCCTGCGCTCTTCGCTGCTTCCTTGAGGGTTTTCAGGTCGAGGTTCCTGATCAGCTCCTGTATCTCTTCGTCCTTCACTGCAATCACCAAAAAGATCGTATCGCCGGGTCCGGCATAATAAATGTTGCCGGGCCTGGGAAGGACTTCACAGGCGGAGCTGGGCCAGGGCTTCGTACGCCATCTTCCGGAAGACGGCGGGGTCCATCCCGTACTCCTTCCGCGCCCTCTCCCCGTCAGGAGTCGAAGACGCCTTCTCCAGCCGGTCTAGCGTTGCCGCTGCACAGTCAAGCACCCACTGGTCGCGGGTCTCCTTGTCTACCGGGGTGATCGACTCGCACCGGACCGAGATGAGGACGGCTCCGTCCGGGGTCTGGTACACGGTGGGCTTTCCCACGACGGCCACGAACGACGGGGGGTCGAGCCGCGCCATCTGCTGCATGGCTTCGGGCTGGTAACTGCCGGCCATCACGAAGAACGTGCCGGTGGGGTCCACGACCCGGGCCCTGTAAAACAGGTTCTGCTCCCCCTGCTTCTTCTTCTCCGTCAGCGTCCCGACGAAGAAGACGCGGTTGCAGCGGGCGCCGGTCGGGAGGAGGACGAACGACGGGCTCTTCTCGTCCTGCCCCTCCTTGAAGTGTATCCTGCTCTCGCGAAGCTCCCCTGCAAAGACCCTCCGGGCAGGCTCCCTCTCGAAGCTCCCCTCCCTCCGCGGCGCGGGGAAGGCTGCAGCCCCGTTCGTCATGCCGACCCTCCCGCCCTGTTGAGGAGATCGGCAAGCCGTTCCGGCTGGAAACGGATCGGCGTGCAGCTGGAGACGAGCAGGCGCCCGTCCATCTCGCGGCCCCTGCACGAGAAGTACCGGCCCAGGAGGGCATCGCGGAACCGGAGGAATACCTCGTCCATGCCAAGCGGCGTGTTCTCGGCGATCTCCCGCGCCTGCTCGAGCGTCATGCCGACGAGACCCTCCGTCTCGGCCCGCTGGACCAGGACCTCGCGCGTCTCCACGCCGTTGTCCAGCCAGCCCTTGATCCGCAGGTCGTACTGGAACGTCGGCTGGATCTCGTGGACGGGGCAGTAGTTCTGGCGGGAGAGGACGCGGTTGCACCCCCCGACCGGGCACCGCTTGATCAACCCCGAACCAGGGGCGAGGTGCACGAACGCACCCTCGAAACTGGCATCGCCGCTGTTGACCTGGATATCCCCTTCCTCGGGGACGACAGTTGCCGTGTTGAGGATGAGGGAGAGTCGCCCGTTGAACTCGTCGACCGCCGCGTAAAAGATCGTGTAGACCGTGCCCGGGTTCAGGCGCTCCCGTCCCTCCTCCTTCCACGTGACGAACCGGACTGACCCGGTCTCGTCAGCAATGAGGCCGGACTGGAGGATCCGGTCGTGCGTCGCCTCCCACTCCTGGATCAGCTTGCCCCGGACCGAGGCGATGCCAGGGCACAGGTCGGCGATTGGGGTGATGACCGGCTTGATCGTGCTTCCGGCCGGGACCTCCGTGATGGTGGTCCCGGAGTGGACCTTGAGGTTGACAGAGCCCTTGTACTGGTCAACGACCGCGGACTCGAACCGGTACCAGTTCCCCTCCCTGAGGACCGGGGCGTTCGCACGCGACCAGACGACAAACCTCACGGCCGCTGTCGGGTCTGCGACTATCCCGGTCTGCGAGATCGTGGGGGAGGGCGGGGCTGTCAGGGCGACGACCTTGCCCTCCAAGGTGACCCACTCCCCCGGGACGAGCGAGTCGAGGGTCTTTGCCTCGCCCGGCCCCCCGGACTGTAGCCCGGGGATCGAGAATTCCCGGGCCAGCTCGTTGGTGACAGTCCGTTCGGCTTCCGCGAGCGGGACGCCGAACTCCTCCACGAGGCGCCGGAGCTTGGTCTCTATCGCGGTCTTTTCCACGGCATGGCCGCGGGATACAACTTTTTGGGAGATTCTTTCAGCTGTTGCGGAAAAATCCATCGTACATCTCCAAGAGATCACTCATCCAGCCATGCGTACTTAAAGTATGCGGGCGGGTGGTGAAAGTAGGGGTCCTGGTGTTGCACTTTTATAAGCAAATATCGGCAAAGTACATTGCATGGGAATCAGTGCAGACAGTACAATCTACGACCTTTTGAAGACAAAACCGGAATCTGCGGAGGTTTTGTTCAAGTTCGGAATGGGGTGCGTCGGGTGTGCGATTGCCCGGGGGGAGACTCTCAGGGAGGCAGCGATGGCCCACGGGATACCCTTGGACGAGCTCCTCTCCGCCCTCGATGCCGGACAGGGCGGACAGGGCTAACTCACTCTTTCTCCTGCCTTTTCTTCGCCTTAAGCTCCGCAAGCGAAGCCTCCGGGTGCCTGACCAGGTAGTCTGCTATCGCGGGTTCATGGACGAGCGTGCAGGTGCTGCAGTTCCAGACCGGACCGTGTTTTGACGAGCTTGCCACCCACTG
The DNA here is from genome assembly GCA_033811795.1 of Methanolinea sp. Classification (GTDB taxonomy): domain Archaea; phylum Halobacteriota; class Methanomicrobia; order Methanomicrobiales; family Methanospirillaceae; genus Methanolinea_A. The sequence goes on from JAPXNX010000061.1 coordinate 5,980, forward strand.
GCCGAGGCTTTCGTCCCCGCAGGGGTAGAGCGGGCAATAGCAGAAGTGGCAACTCTGCCCAGGAAAGTGGCAGGGATAATAGGGGCACTCTTCCGGGACCCACTCTGCCCAGTGGTCCCCCTGGTACCGGCTGTAGATGAAGAAGGCGGGCCTGTCCCTGCAGGCTCCATCGTTTCGTCCCCGTTCCATCATCGTCCTGGCGCCGAACCGGATAGTCTCTTCGATACGCGACCCGATCTCCGATGGGGGGGACGCGTCCTGGTGCCTGGCTTCGCCCTCGCAGGCCACGACGATGGGGCCGCATAGACCGGCCAGCCGATCCGGGGGGGCTTCCTCGCAGAGGGCTGCCATGCATGCAGCAGTCGCCGTCACGAAGGCGCCGAGGAGAGCTGCATCGCTCATCCCCTCGCCGGAGTAGATCACCAGGCTGAGGCCGTCTTTGTGGCCGCCTTCCGAGCGGGGCACCCACGGGATGAGAAAGACCATCAGGAAGTCGCATTGCAGGATGCAGATGCGTGAGGGGGGCGCCCCGGCAAAGAGCCCGAAGAAGTCGCGAGGGAGCCCCTCCCTCTGGATGGCCCGTTCCAGGACCCGCAGGGGGTCATCCGCCTGCCCCGGGCAGGGTGGCGCATGCACAACGATCGTCGAGACATTGCCGAGCCCCCCTGCAGTACCCGTGCTGGCCGCGCGGAAACTCCCGCGGATGAATAGGGTGCCTTTGCGGAAGTAATACCTCATGGCAGGTGTCGCTCCAGGAATGGCCGGCCGACCGGAAAGTGGGGAGAGCGCGGCATTCTACCAGGCTGTATTGTTTTCAACCGTTTCCAGAAATAATTTTGGAAGACCCGGAGAGCCTTGAGAAAACACCGGGCAGGTCCCGCGGGAAAGTTGCTGCCCCTGGAGAAACGGGAGCCTGTTTTTTGGCCCGGCAGGGGGAGCGGTTCTCAGGCGACGGTGTACCGGACGCGGTCCTTCAATTCCTGCTGCTTCCCGGCATTCCAGCCCGATACTTCCTGGAGGTAACCGGTCACCCGGCTGATCTGGACGACGTCGTGGCTCCCGCACTCGGGGCAGACTGGTGCACCGCAGAGAGGGCAGTACTCGATGCTGGAGACTATCTCGTGGGAACAATGGCAGTGATCGAGGGGGCACATGATCTCGAGGTGAGGATCGCCGCAGACGGGGCAGGGGGTCTCGTCAACGACGAGGTGGCACGTATGGCACTTGTACCGCCGTTCTGCGGGGGGGACGTCCTCGAGACTCCGCAGCGATCGGGACAGGTTAAGTTGCTCTTCGCTCCATTGCATACAATACGATGGCTATTTTCGCATTTAAACCCTTTGTCCGGGCCGGATCCGCCTCAGGGACTCATAGGGGTCATCACGGGGCGATGGACCCGTCAGGTCACGTCTCTCATCACCGGCGGAGGGGCCCGAGTGCTGCCGCAGCGGCAGCAGGGTCGGCGGCCTGGTAGATCTGCCTGCCAAC
>JAPXNX010000062.1:0-7369 GCA_033811795.1 Methanolinea sp.
CTCTTTGCGCTTCGGGGCGGGGGGTTGGGGGACCTCGTCCGGTCTGCGCGAGGGAAGTGCCAAAAGCCCCCTGGAGATGAACCGGATGAGGCCCATCTCGAACTCGTGCCCGAAGTACCCTGGACGTGCACCACCGAGGTTCGCCCTGCACCTGCGGGTATCCCCGGGCGGAAAACCCCTGTCCTTGACGAAGATGTGCGTAGGGTCGAGTGCACGAAGGGAGTCGATGATGCGGTTAACCTCGTCCTCCTTTCCGGTCACCTGGAGGCCAAAACACGTCTCCTTGATCATGACCCCCTGGGATATCTCGTACGCCCGGATGGCCAGGTCAGAGGGGGTCATCTCCGGGGATTCGACAAAGACGTACTTCGTCACGGTGCCAGTGAAACGGGGGGTATACATTTTCATGGATTCACTTCCCTGATGAATGCAATCTCGTTCTCCTTCAGTTTGTGAAGCTTTTCAAGGTCAACGACCCTTCCGATTATATTCGTCCCCTCGAAAGGTTCGGACGTGGGGCCGAACTCGCGGCTCTCGCTTATCCTGACTCCCACGAGGCCGGCGCCTTTCCGCGAGTCGTTCGTGATGGCGAGCGTCCCGGGGCTGACGACACCGGCAGGGAGGTTCTCGGGGTGGATGTTGATCCCGCGGGGGATGGATGGTTTGAACAGGAAGACGTCCTCGAAGTTGAAGAAGAACGGGATCCTGCCCACGCGGTGCCTGTGCAGGCCTGTCAGCCTGCGGAATATCTCGCATGAAACCGGGGCGTTTGAGTTATCGAGGGTGATGTCGATGACTCTCTCGAGAGGGACGGTGTCGAGCGTGACGGAACCCGAGGCGAGGCTCTCGAGCGTTGTCCCCGGTTCCTGGCCCACGACGACCAGGTCGCGTCCCTCTCCCCTCCACGAAACCGAAATTCCCCGCCGGTCCGCGATCTCCCGGGCCTCGTGCAGGAACAGCCCGACCAGGTCGAGGCGGGTTGGTTCGACCACAACGCGGAACGTCTCCCCAGCGCGGGCGAGCCGTGCGAGTTCTATGCCGTGGGTGACCTGCCCTACGAGGGTGTGAGAAGGTGACGAGGGGATGTCCTGTGTGTATATGTAGATCGTTCCCACCGATTTCCCCCGTGTCCGCACCGTCACGAAACCATCGCGGCGCGGGGACTTCACCTCGAACGGCACCTCCGTCCCGCCCATCCGCTCGTCCTGTATGAAGGTGCTCGAGGCCCTGCCGACAACGAAACGGTCTCCGGAGAGGCCAAGGAGCAGGTGCTCCACGGTGTCTGCGGCCTCCGCCGTCTGCACGCGGCCAGCGTTGTACCCGTGGGCCGTGATGCGCACATGGGTCACGACCTCCATGCCGTCCTCGAGGGGAATGGTCCCATCGTTCGTCGTGAAGGACCTGCTCGTATCAGCCCAGTCGACGACAGGCAACGCCTGCATAACCTGGTCTTCCGATGCCCACCGATCGATGAGCCCCCTGCCGGCAACGATCTTGCCTATCACGCCTCCGCCGGCGGCAGCGCCATGGTCGGCGGTATGGCGGACCCTCGAAAAGATCAGGTAGGAGCGGCCTGGGTCGTAGCCGCCGCACCCTAGGATGAGGTCTCCCCGCTCGTACTGGTGGGGTTTCCGTGCCGGGACGAACTGTGAAGGAAAAGGCCCGAATGCAACTGCGTACCTGTCGTGCCAGTGGACCGGGAGCGGCATCCGGAGCTCCGTTGACTGGAACAGTTCCCTGCCTCCCGGGAGGAGTTCTGCGACCACCTCCCCAGCCGAGGTGATCAACCTCATGCTCCCCGTCACGGACGACTCCCGTGCGCCGGGACGTATCACAGCGACGTGGCAGGACCGGTCCCAATCAGGCAGGACGTCCTGCAGGGCTGCCCCTTCCTTGACGAGACGCTCTTTTCCATCGACGAGGAGGGAAACCATGGCGTCTCCTCTCACGAGGGACCGGGCTTGCCCATGACCTCCCGTTCTTCTGTCGTGAGGGTCGCAAGGACGTCTGCAGTCTTGCCGATGGCGATGATCTTTCCCCCCCTCATGAGAGCGAGCCGGTCACAGATGTCCCTGACGAAGTCGATGTCGTGGGACACCACGATGAACGTCTCGTCCATCTCGTCCCGTGCGTGCATAATGGAGTGTTTGACATCGACCTTGGTCAGCGGGTCCATGGTCCCCGTCGGTTCATCGAGGATGACAATCCGCGGTTCGCGGATAAGGACCTGGGCGAGCGCCACGCGGTGCCGTTCGCCTTCCGAGAGCTGTCCGGGGAGGCGGTCGAGGATCTCCCTGCTCTTCTCGTCGGAGAACCCTGCCATCTTGAGGGTGATGACGGCTTTCCTCATTGCGAGTTCCTTCGGGAACTCGAGGCCGATCGCATCCGTGAGGTTGTCCAGCACGGTCCTGTGCGGGTAGAGGTCATATTCCTGGTGGAGGAGCCCGATATACCCTTTCGCCCTCCCCCTGTTCTCGATACCCGGTTTCGTCATGTCGACGGCGTCGTCCCCGATGCGGATGATCATCTCCCCTGCCGTGGGCTCGATGATACCTGCCATGATACGCGAGAGCGTGGTCTTCCCTGCCCCGCTCTTCCCGATGATCCCGAATATCTCCTTCTCGAGGACCTCGAAGGTGACGCCATTGACAGCCCGGACGACTCCCCTGTCCACCGATATGTAACGCTTGTACACGTCCCTGGCAATCAGGATCTCCTTTCCGAACTCGGGGACCTCGTATGTCTCCGTGTCAGAGAGGTCCGCCATGAACTTCGCGATGACTTCGTCCGGTGGACCAAGCATTGCGATCGTCCCGTCGACGAGAAGCATCGCCCTGTCTGCAACCGACTTTATCACCTGGGAGAAGTGGGACGTGACGACCATTCCCATGTGGTTCTTCTGGCATGACTCTATCAGCATCCGGTGGACGAGGTCTGCTGTCTCAAGGTCGAGGGTCCCGGTCGGTTCGTCGGCGAACAAAAGGAACGGCTCCTTGGCAAGCTGGCGGGCGAGGACGACGCGCTGCTTCTCCCCGCCCGAGAGGTCCCTCGCGATGTGCATCATCCGGTGGGAGAGCCGGACCTGGTCGAGCAGGTCGGCAGCACGGTTGATCGCCTTGTCCTGGGGATATCCGATATCGTCGAGGGCATAGAGGACGTTCTCGATCACCCTGTCGTTGCCATAGAGCGCGAATGTTCTCTGGAACATGATGGCCGTGCGGCGCATCAGCCGGCGGTGAAGATCCTCGTCTTTCTCGTTCCAAAGGTCGATATCCTGTGCACGGAGAGCTTTTCCGCACGACGGGCAAGGCTTTCCTGCCATGCTCCCGACCCCGATGTACGGGCAGGAATCGCAGACGGCGACATGGTAGATGATCTGCCCGGAGGTGGGTGGCTGCTCCACACCCCTCAACAGGTGCATCAACACGGTCTTCCCTGCCCCGCTGCGCCCGATGATCCCTAGGATCTCTCCCTCACCAATCTCAAAAGATATATTCTTCAGGACTTTCTTCCCGTCAAAGTCCATGCAGAGATTATTAACGGTGATCAGGGGCTTCATTTACAGTCCTCTTATTAAAGAATGTGGTGCGGGGTGCATATTTCTTTTCATATAACACCGGTCTCCCTGCGGGGCTTCCCGGGATCCATAAGCCCTTTCACAATTTCAACGACCTCCCGGACACTCTTTATAACGTAATCGGCGGCTTCGTAAAGATCGGGGTATTTTTCTCCCGACTGCTCCTCGGAGAGAATTGCAACATCTGCAGCTTTCATGGCACACAGGTCGTTGATACCGTCGCCGACCATCACGACACGGTCGTACTCCGCTTTCAGGTCAGCCACGATCTGCGCCTTCACCGTAGGGGTGGCGACTCCGAAGACGCGGTCACGGGGGATGCCGAGGTAATCAGCCATCTTTTCGAGTTTCGTGACCCGGTCACCCGAGGCGATGAAGGTCGGGACGCCCATCCTGTGCAGTTCACTGATGACGTCCCTTGCGCCGTCAAAGGGACGCCCCCCTGTTGTGACCATGAACTCGATGCCGGGGAGGGACATGTTCACGATCACGCCGCTGTTCATCGTGACCACGGATTCCTTCCTGCAGACCTGCCAGACGTTCCTGATGCAGTCCTTGAGGTCCGCGACCTTCCCATGGGGGGAATTGTACAGTGCATCTGCCACGTCGTCAGCCGCAATTACTTTCCGGGTGCAGCTGATTCCAAATCCTATTTTGCGTTCATGCAAGTACCTGGAAAAGAGGAGGTCGTCCGGAGCTTCGATCACCTCGCGGGAATGGACATGGACCACGACGAGGACGCGATCCGGGGACGAGAACGTGAGGCTGACAGTCTCGATACCCGGGAAGAGCTCTCCTGTCAACACGTTCTTTGCCACTCGGTATGTATGCAGGAGGGTGCCTGCACTATCGAATACTACGGCAATGGACATGGTATTGGAGGACCTCTATCCTTACTCTAGGTTTATTTACGTTCGTCGGACACTATTGGGTACGAGTGCCCTCGATGCTAGCTGATACCGCTGATAAGATAAAGCGCATGGAGATAAGGGGTGCAGGCCGGATAGCCCGGGCAGCAGTAAGGGCCCTCCAGGAGCACTCCTCGTCCGTGCAGGCGGGTTCGGTCGAGGAATTCCGGGAGAAGATGGAAGAGGCTGCAACCCTCCTCCTCTCGACCCGGCCTACCGCCGTCTCTCTTCCCAACGCAGTCCACTCGGTCATGGCGACTCTCCTCCGGGATTACCCCTCGGTAGGGAGTGCACGGGAAGAGTTCTCGCAAGCCTGCGAGTCGTTCATCATCCGGTCCGGGCAGGCTGTCAAGAAGATCGGCGAGATCGGCGCCCGCCACATCCAGGATGGGGACACCCTCCTCACTCACTGCAATTCCGAGGCGGCGCTCGCGTGCATGCTCGAGGCATGGAGGATCGGACGTGACTTCACCGTGTTTGCGACCGAGGTGCGGCCCCGGAACCAGGGTCTCCTGACGATCGGGACCCTCGGGGAAGCCGGCATACCCACGAACTTCATCGTAGACTCTGCAGCCCGCTATTTCATGAACGAGGTCGACCTTGTCATTGTGGGTGCGGACGCCATCTCGGTCAACGGGGCGGTGGTCAACAAGATCGGGACATCCCAGATCGCCCTTGCAGCGCACGAGTCTAGGACGCGGGTGATGGTGGCAGCAGAGACCTACAAGTTCGCCCCGAGAACGATCCTCGGGGAATACATCCAGATCGAGGAGAGGGACCCCTCCGAAGTGCTTCCAGCCGGGCTTGCGGAGAAGTTCAGGAATGTAAGGGTCCGGAACCCTGCTTTCGACGTGACTCCCGCAAAGTACGTGGACCTGATCGTGACCGAGGCAGGGGCGATCCCGCCGCAGATGGCCTACATCATCATCAGGGACATCCTCGGGTGGGACATAGGGGACTTCAACCGCAGCGTCACAGACCGGGGACGGGAATAGAAGAGGGAGACGAGGGGGCACTCCAGCCGGGTGAACAGGAAAGAGTGTGAGAAGAGGCCGGGAGAGGACAGGAATGGAGATCCATTTTACCAAACTGCACGGGAACGGGAACGATTTCATCCTCGTCGACGAGTACGAGAGGACTGTAATTCCAGACGAAATGAAGGCGGAGTTTGCCGAGCTCTACTGCAACAGGCGGTTTGGGATCGGCGGAGACGGGGTCATCTTCCTCTCACGGGCAAAGGACGCTGACCTTGAAATGCGCCTGTTCCAGCCGGACAGGAGCGAGGCTGAGATGTGCGGGAACGGCATACGCTGCCTTGCGAAGTACGCCTACGACCAGGGTTACATACGCGGGTCGTGCACGGTAGAGACTCTCTCGGGAACCATCCCGGTGGAATGCGGGTACAGGGACGATGCGTTTTTCGCCCGCATCAGGATGCCGGACCCCAGGTTCGAGCGGCCGGAGATCCCCGCGGCGGGAGAAGGGGATTACAGGGAGGAGATCGGTGGTTTGGTCGTGTACGCCGTCAACACGGGGGTGCCGCATGCCGTCATCTTCGTGGAAAACCTGGACGATGTGGATATCGATTCTCTTGCACCGCCTGTGCGGCACCACCAGACGTTCCCGAAAGGGGCGAATGTCAACTTCGTCCAGCAGGCCGGAAAGGACGTGCTCCGGGTCCGGACCTTCGAACGCGGAGTCGAAGGCGAGACCCTCTCCTGCGGGACCGGCGCCACTGCCGCCGCCGCCGTGGCTCACCGCCTGGGCCTCGTGGGGCTGCGTGTGGAAGTGGAGACGGAGGGCGGACCGCTTGCAATCAGTTTCGAGGACGGGACCTGGATGGAAGGGCCTGCGACAACGGTCTTTTCAGGGACGATCACCTTCTGAACACAGTCCCTTCCGCCCACTTCCACACGATCGGATCCGCCTGTTCAGGAGAAAAACATGAAGGCGAGGTAGTAGAGCGAGATTCCCAGCATCAGCACTCCCGCCATGGCACGGACCGCCCTCCTGTGCCTGGAGAGCCATGACAGGACCTTGTGGCTTTTCACCTCGGAGAGGGCGGCGAATGCCAGGAGCGGGAGGGACATCCCGATACCGAACGCAAAGAACGAACCGAGGTTTGCCAGGAAGCCCGGGACAGTCGTTCCAATCGCGAGGAGTGCGACCGGGGCCGCAGCATTGCACGGAAGGGCGATAACCCCGAAGAAGAGCCCCATGAGAAATGCATCCATGACGGGTTTCCCGCTTCGCGGAGCGGAGATGCCCCCTATATACCGGCTGAAATCGATGTCCAGAATTAGCATGACCGAGAAGGCTGCAAGGACCATGAATGCGAGCGGGGAGAGGACGGAGAGGAACCTGGAGAGGGAAACCTGCACCAGTGCGGTGAAGATCACCCCGACCGCGAGCATGGAGATCATGACCCCGCAAGCCACCACCATGCCGAGTGCAAGGACAGACTGGTACCTGCTGCTCCCGGAGTCGCCGCGGTTCCCTGCCAGGAAAGAGAGGAACCCGGGGTAGAGCGGGATTACGCAGGGGGAACCCAGCGGGGCATAGACGCCGGTGAGGAATGCCATCCACCAGGCGGCGAGGGAGTCCACTGCTCAGCACACCGCCGAAAGCGACGAGGATAGTCGGGAAGAGGACTTGATCCCCGCCTCGAGGATCTGGGCGTTCCCGCCCGGGCAGACCAACATGACCGGGGCAGAGGAGGGAGTGACTACGGCGGGGCCGAAGCGATCCACGAGGGCGCGTGTCATCCCGGGAGGGGAGATGGCGTAATGGCCGGAAAACCCGTTCTTCTGGATGTGGCTCTGCAAGACGCCCGGCTCTTCGTTTGGATCGATATCGAGCCCGACGACGGCGATGCTTCCGTTCG
>JAPXNX010000063.1:0-7346 GCA_033811795.1 Methanolinea sp.
GCCCTGGAGTTCGTGGGGGACGGCGTGCAGTCGCTCTCCATGGACTCGCGCATGACCCTCTCGAACCTCGCCGTGGAGACGGGTGCGAAGGCCGGGCTCTTCTATGCCGACAAAGAGACGTGCGCATACCTGCGGGAGTTCGGGCATGCTGCCGGTCCGCAGGTCCCGGGCGAGTGCAGGTACAAAAGGACCCTGGATATCGACATGGCGGATGTCGTCCCTGTCGTGGCGGTGCCGCCCCGCGTGGACACGGTCAGGCCCGTCGAGGAGGTGGCCGGTCTTCCGCTCGACCAGGTCTTCCTCGGGACGTGCACGAACGGCAGGTACTCGGACCTGGAGAGGTTCGCCCGCATCGTGCGGGGGAAGAAGGTCAGGGTCCGCACACTCGTCGCGCCCGCGTCCCGGCGGGTCCTTTCCCGGGCGGCCGGGACAGGCGTCCTCTCCTGGCTCGTCGCTGCGGGGTGCACCATCCTCCCGCCCGGCTGCGGCCCCTGCCTCGGCGCACACCAGGGGGTCCTCGGGGAAGGGGAAGTATGCCTCTCGACAGCGAACCGCAACTTCAGGAACCGGATGGGCGTCGGCGGGGAGATCTACCTTGCGTCCCCGGCGACAGCAGCAGCGAGCGCCCTTTCCGGTGCCATTGCAGTCCCGGGGGTGCAGGGGTGAAGGTGGAAGGCCCCGCCGTCTGCCTGGGTGCGGATATCGACACCGATCTCGTCATCGCCGGCCGGTACCTGCGCACGAAGGACCGCTCGGTCTGGGCGACCCACGTCTTCGAGGACCTGGACCCGTCCCTCGCCCCCCGCCTCGCCGGGGCGGTCGTCATCGCGGGGAAGAACTTCGGCTGCGGCTCGTCGCGCGAGCAGGCGGCGATCGCACTCCGGGAAGCAGGCGTCCGCTGCGTGATCGCGCCTTCCTTTGCGCGGATATTCTTCCGGAACGCCATCAACACCGGGCTCCCGGTCATGGAGTGTGCATGCCCCTGCACGGAGGGGGAACGGATCGCCGCGGACCCCGCATCAGGTACGATTGAGGTGGGAGGGCGGGTGTACCAGGCCCGCCCCCTATCCCCGAGGATGCTCGAGATCCTCTCTGCCGGTGGACTGGTCGAGTACTGGAGGAGAAAGCAGTGATCTTCCCGCGCGAGTGCAAGGTCGTCGGGCACGCGAGGGGCCGTCCCTGCGGCGACAGGGTCTATTTCCTCACGCAGTACCTCCTCTGCGAGACGCCCCGGGGGCCCGAGCTCCTCGAGGTCGCGGCCGACCCGCTCGCGGCCGGCATGATGCGACCCGTCTCGAAGGCAAGTGTCCTTGCGACGCCGGAAGAGGTGACGGTTTACCCCGGCCGCGTCCAGATAGCAGACAGGGCGCACCTCGTGGACCTCGCGCTCCAGAGTGGGACGCGGTGCACCGTCTTTGTCGGGCACGACGAGCACATGACATTCGTCCTCGACCCGGACCCGGGTGCGTTTTCGAGGGTCCACGTGTACGACGTCGTCCCGCCGCGGTCGACCCTCTCCTCCGCCATCCGGGAGCTCGAGGAGGCGGGGATGTTCGGGGAGCTCGACATCGCCTTCGTCCACACGCTCCGGGACATCTCGGAGGTCGATGCGGACGTCTTCCCCTGCCGGGCAGCAGGATTTGCAAGGACGCTCGACTCGGACCCGGTCTTGCCGCACGAGAGGGTCGCCGGGTGCCTGACCGGGACGCAGATCGCGAAGGAGTGTTACGGGGAGGGCGTTGCGTTCGTCGACATCTGCCCGCTCCAGGCGGTCCGGGAGGAGCCTTTCATCGCGCGGTGCTGCAGGAAGGAGAGGGAGGGGTTCCGGACCGTCAACGGGAAACGGGGCATCGTCGTCCACTGGGGTGCGGGTCCTGCAGAGGTCTACAGGGCGGTCGTCCGCCTCGTGGAGAGGGAGAGAGGGAAATGAGGATCGCAGTCGTCGAGGGGGACGGGATCGGCCACGAGGTCATCCCGGTCGCGAAGAGGGCGCTCGAGGTCCTCCGCCCCGACTTTGAGTTCTTCCCGGTCGAGGTCGGGTACGGGAAGTGGCAGCGGTGCGGCGAGGCGATCTCGGACCGCGACATGGAGGAGCTCTCATCTGCAGACGCGATCCTCTTCGGGGCGATCACGACGCCCCCTGACCCGGAGTACCGCAGCGTCATCGTCCAGATCCGGAAGACTCTCGACCTCTACGCGAACCTCCGGCCGGTCTCCGGGGAGGGCTTTGACATCGTGATCGTCCGGGAGAACACCGAGGGGCTCTACTCCGGCGTGGAGAAGATCGAGGAGGACTCCGCGTGCACCCTCCGCTGCATCACGAGGAAGGGGAGCGAGAGGATCGCCCGGTGCGCGTGCCGGCTCGCCAGGAACCGCCGGGAGCTCACAATCGGCCACAAGGCGAACGTCCTCAAGGCAGACGCCTTCTTCAGGGACATCTGCATCGCCGAGGCCGGGAAGGCGGGCGTGCCGTTCCGCGAGTGCTACATCGACGCGCTCTGCCTGGACATCCTCCAGCACCCGGAGAGGTACGACGTCATCCTGACGGAGAACATGTTCGGCGACATCATCTCCGACGTGGCCGCGTACCTCGTCGGGGGGCTCGGGATGCTGCCGAGCGGGAACATCGGCGACGATCACGCCCTCTTCGAGCCCGTGCACGGGAGCGCCCCGGACATCGCCGGGAAAAACGTCGCGAACCCGATAGCCGCACTCCGGAGTGCAGCGATGCTCCTTTCGTACGCGGCCCGCGACCCCGTGTCCGCCCGCCGGATCGAGGACGCTATCCATCGGGTCCTTGCACGCGGGATACGGACGCGGGACCTCGGCGGTAGTGCGACGACGACCGGCTTCGGGGAGCACGTCATCCGGGAGCTCAAAGCGTCGGGCAGGGCATGACGGCTCCTCCCGTACCAGGCATATGGTTGTTTTATATATCCACTGTTCAATAGTTGCAAGTGATGCAGATGGGCAGAATACTCCTCGTCGACGACTCCGCGATGACCCGGTTCCTACTGGCCCGTTTCCTCACCGCAGGGGGGCACGAGATCGTAGGTGAAGCAGCCGACGGCATCGAGGCTATCCGGATGGTCAGGGAGGTCGCCCCCGATCTCGTCATCCTCGACCTCATCATGCCCAACATGAAGGGACTCCAGACGCTCGAGGAGATCAAGAAGGTGAGTCCCGAAACGAGCGTCGTCATGTGCACCGGCGACCAGCAGGAGAACAATGTCAGGGAGGCGGTCAAGAAGGGGGCGTCAGGGTTCATCGTCAAGCCCTTCGACAAGGTCAAGGTCCTCGCCGAGGTCAACACGGTGCTCGGCGGCAGGCTGCCCTGAGACCGGGAATATCCCGTTCCCGCGAGAACGTTCCCCCCCCTACGCCATTTCAAACGGGTCTATTGAATTCTCCAACTGCACCTGGTATAGACCGTTGTGATGTAATTATTAGCATTCCTGTTCATTCCCGCAAGTACCCATCGGGGCTTCCCGGTTGTTCATCGCCTGGCTGAATATCCGATTCCGGGCCCATGCGATTATTGTGATCTTCCTGATTTTGCTCATCGATGAACCGCTGCCGGGGCGCTCCTGCAGGGGCGGTGGGGTGTATCGCACCGGGCGCGTGGGGAAGGTACGCCCGAACCCCGGCATCCGGGGACCCGCACCCCCTATTGCACCGGGGGCGTCCGGGCGGCATTCCTCACTCGCACCCGATGACCCACTCGAAACAGAAAGGAGCCACTTTTCCGGTTCCGCCTGTATTCTCCCCCTCCCGTTCTGCAAACGAGAGGCTTTTTCTGTCGCGGCCCACGATACTTCTACGACGCGGGTTATTTGCCCGGCTGGAGGCCAGGTGAAGCGAAGATGGTCAGGGTCGGAGTCCATGTATCCATCGCAGGGTCGATCGCACAGTCTGTGGGGCGGGCGGAAGCGGTCTCCTGCGACACGTTCCAGATATTCTCGAGGAACCCGAGGGGCTGGGGGGCCAGGGAGATCACGGCAGGCGAGGCGGAGGCATTCCGTTCCGCCCTCGCTACATCCGGCATGGGCCCTGTCTTCGACCACATGCCGTACCTGCCGAACCTCGCGACCCCGCGGGCGGACATCTACGAAAAGTCAGTCGCCGCCCTCGCAGCCGAGCTCGAAAGGTGCGGGCAGCTCTCCATCCCCTTCCTGGTCACGCACCTCGGCCATCACCTCGGGGAAGGGGCGGATACCGGGAGGAAGAGAGTGGTCGACGCAGTGAACCGGGCCCTCTCTGAAGCACCACCCGGCGTCTTCCTCCTCCTCGAGAATACCGCGGGGGAAAAGAACAGCGTGGGGAGCACGTTCGAGGATATCCGGACCGTCCTCGACGGGATAGAGGACCCCTCGAAGGCCGGCGTCTGTTTCGACACCTGCCACGCGTTCGGAGCAGGCTACGAGCTGCGCACCGCGGAGGGGATCGAGGAGACGCTTGCCAGGCTCGACGAGGTCATCGGGCTCTCCCTCGTCCGCCTCATCCACCTCAACGACTCCCGCGGGGAGAAGGGGTCGGGCCTCGACCGCCACGAGCACATCGGGCTCGGCTCGATCGGCGAGGAGGGCTTCTCCCTCATGCTCCATGACAGCTTTTTCCGGGACAGGCCCATGATCTGCGAGACGCCGGTCGACAGCAGGCGGGACGACAGGGGAAACATCGCGAAGGTCCGGGAACTGGCAGGGTGAAGGGAGGAGGAATCAGCCCTGCCGTTTTGGGGATCTTTCCCGGCTTTCGCGCTGTCCTGGCCGGGAACGATAGCGTGGCTGAGCGGAGCTGGCAGGATGCCGGGGGGCTATGTCCCTGCATGGCGTTATGGGGAATGGGAGGGGGGAGAAGAGTGGAAGAGACGGAATGGTAATTTAAGATGGTGATTGTGTAGGATTCACCCCTAACCTTTAGTTAGGAATGGGATATGGATCATATGGATTTCCGGGAGATTGGCAAACTCGTATCTGAAGACCGATTCTCCCAAGAATATCTTTGGAGGAAACGGGGGAATACCGTTTGTCCCTCTTGTTCATCCTATGAGCTCTACTATCACCAGAGGTGGAGAGTACGGTGAAACGGATATAAGTTGGACTACTGGCCCCTTCAGGGAACCAGATTTGCTCTACTCCGAATATCACCTTCACAATGGCTTTCTCTTGTGAAATTATTCGAGCTCTCCACTTCAGCCAGGAAGGCCTCTCTCGAGGTCCATCTGAGCTACAAAACCACATTTCGAGCCTATGGTATCCTTCGCAAAGTTCTCGTTGAAGAACTTGCCAAGACAGACGACATTCTGAAAGGAGAACTGGAAGCAGATAAAGCTTACTTCGGCGGGAAGAGGAAAGGAAAGAGGGGAAGAGGTGCAGGAGACAAGACCACCGTCTACGGGATCCTGGAATGGGGGGAGGGTCTTAGTGAGCATTGTTCAGGATGTCTCCGCCGAGAGTCTTATGACCGAGACGGTGAAGAGGGTGAAGAGAGGCTCCATCGTATACACAGACAAGTGGCAGGGATACTACACCTAATCACCTGATAAAAAATTAGATTTTTGCTTTCCCGGACAGTATTTCCTTCACCTGGTCAGATGTCGGAGTATACCCGAAGAATCGCGTGTAAAACGCGGTGGTCTCCTGTTCCATATCCAGGTCGGTGAATTTGTCAGGGTGGAACAGTTTCGCCGCCCAAAGCACGGTCAGAGGGGTTTCAATGCCACGGTGGCTCCACATGTGGGCTCCCATGGGGGTGATATAGATACGCTTGTTCTTGATAGCATTGACGGTCGACAGCCGCGTATCGTTGTAGACTGCCCCAATCTCTGAAGGAGTTGAGACGATGATGATATCCGGGTTCCATTCCAGGATCTGCTCGGGTTCAATTTTCAGGGACTCGGTCTGACGGGGGGCATTGGTAACGCTCCGTCCACCTCCTTTTGTGATCCACCAGTCCCCGATCTTGTGAGGCACTGTCATTCCGGTGTATTGGAAGTACAGCACTTTCGGGCGTTCATTTTCCGGTATCTGCCCTACCTTTGAATTAACCCGTTGGATCGTATCATCGAAATATTGTACGTAATCCCGGGCAGCTTCCTGCCGGTCATAGATCTCGCCCATCAATGTCATCAATCCTTTGACGTCTTCTGCATCGACCCATGAAAGGTATACCACGGACAGACCGCTCCGGTCAAGCGTATCGACTGTAGCCTGGTCCATGGTGAATACGACATCGGGGGCAGCCTTCATGATCTCCTCGATATTAGGCTCATATGATGCAGACTGCATCTCCGGTTGTCCCTCGAGGTGGGGGGCAAAGACATACTGGTATTTCCATCGACCCTGTTGGACGAATTTTGCAGGGAGCCCATTTACAATTGTGTCGGCCTTTCCCAATGCGAAAATGAAACTGTTCTGAACCGGTACTGACCCTATTGTCACGACTTTCTGCACCGGAGAAGGGATGACCACTGTTCTCCCTTCCATATCAATGATAGTCTTTGTCTTCTGTCCTGATACCGGTTGGTGAGCAGATATATAGAGAGAATATCCAGCAGCACACACGACCAGTATGAGCGCAATTGCGGTGATAATTACAACATTTTCCTTATCCATAATCCGCCTCGTTTTTTCAGTCAGCATTCAATCATTTTGTAAAGGCCGGGGTTCCTCCGGTGGAAATCCAGCCCGCGGGTTTTCCAAAGAAACAGTACCTAAGCCCCCTTCACTGAGTATACCCAGGAGCTTTTCTGGGCGGGTGACAAAGTCACCTCGTCCGAGTCCTTCATCTTCTTCGCGATTCTTTCGATCTGCATTTCCTGGCAACACGTGACCGTCACCTGGAAAAATGATTCCTGATTACCTCATCACAGCGGAATCTATCCTTCTGTCACCGATTCCAGCCTGGGATGGTCCGGCATGGGCGAATGATCTATTGGTGGCAACCGAATGATACCGAACACCGTAGAACTTCCGATAAAATTGATCCGCCTCGTTGTCGATTGAGAAATCAAAAAGTCCGGGATGGATGGTTTTTGCAATGGTCATCAGGCCAAGGATCCATCTCGGGCTTCCGAAGTCCCACGAAGGATGCATGGTGTAGACCTGGCCTTTCCTGACAGCCGGGACATCGAGCGAGTGTTCTTTACAGTAGCGGAGCGTATCTTCGACTGTTGACGTAAGAAACCCTGACGTGAACAGGAAGTCCGGGCTGAGGGTGATAAACTCCTCGCGTGGAATCGTCACACCAGGTTTACCCTCCCTGCCGATTGCACGGTTCACGTAGATCCCTCCTGCAGCCTCGACAAGTTTCCCTTCGAACCGCCCGGGGTTGAGGGCAAAGAGCGG
>JAPXNX010000064.1:0-7061 GCA_033811795.1 Methanolinea sp.
GAGGCGGACGAGGCCATGAAGATGGCGATGTTCCTGATGGAAACGCCGGAGACGGCCCCCACGGATGTCGGGGGGACCCCGCCCGCAACCACAACGACAACTGCGCCCCTATCCCCCCTGCTGGCCTTCCTCGCGACCGGTGCCGCAGCCCTCATGTCCAGGAAGGGCTGCTAGGGACGTTATTTCCTTTTTTTGTAACTGTTCAGCCAGGTTACTGGAGAACGGGACAGAGAACTCATCCATGAACGAGAGGATCTATCCAGGTCTCGTCCGCGTTGAGTACCTGCGCACCTGCCAGGAGGTCCCGTGCTTCCTCCCCGACTCCAGAGAGGTCCCGGAAACACTCTGGCACTACCCTGGACCGGGTCGCTTTGGTCATGGACTTCCCGAACAGGTCACCGATGGTCTTCCAGAACCGGTCATACGGGAGCAGCTGGCAGATGCAGAGGTAAGGCAGGAGTGTTTTCCCGTTCTGGCCATGTTGCACGGGATACGTGACTCCAGGCGATAACCGTTCCCGGTTCTGTCGTCCGCAGCGGGGGCGGGTCTCCTGTTCTGCCTGGTGTCCTGTGGCATGGACCTTCAACGGAGCGCCATCGTGGACCTGCCGGTGTTCCGCTTTGGACGGTCCCACCTGTTCCAGGGAGGCCCCCCAGTCCTCGCCTCGTGATACGGTATGTATCCTGGCCGTATCAGGTGTCTCTGCCCGGGTCTCGTGGATGACATTCATGCCCATTCTGCCCGCCAGGTGGCCGTTTCCCCTTCTCTTGCTGACTGCCGGAACGTCGGGATCCATCCATCGAGGGTGGCCGATTGCAGGGTTTATTTCCCGAATATCACTATCCTGGGCTCTTCGCTATTTGAGTGGGTAAGAAAGTGAGTACGAATGCGGGCTACCGCCCTGACCTCCCCATTGCGGGGGACCCCGCCGCCCCCGAAAGGCGCCCCGGCGGCGGTTCAGCAGCTTGTAAAACCAGGAACATCGCCATTGATCTATAGCAGGTGCGGTCAGCTCGAATTCAATTTACCCGCTTGAAATGACGAAGGGAGCTATCCTGGTGATTTCCAAAGGGATAGAGAGTGCCGGTGCAGTCGGGATCTCGTGGAGGAACGATGCGAGAGGCGGTCGATGGAATTCCAGTGCTACGACATGCTGGCTGCAATGACTCAAGGGAGGGGAAAACAGCCCCGTATGGCAGAACAGGGTCAACAATCAATTGCATTACACGGGACAAGCACGCAAGAAGAAAAAGAGGGAGGGGACCATTCTCACAGAGCTTTTTCTCCCTTCTCCCCGGTCCTGATTTTTATCACCTCCTCGATATGCGTCACGAATATCTTGCCGTCGCCGATACTGCCGGTATTCGCTTTCTTCAAGATGCAATCGACGATCTTGTCGACATCTGCATCGGAGGCGACGATCTCTATTTTCCTCTTGGGAAGCAGCTCCACCTTGTACTCCCTGCCACGGAACTGCTCAACCAGACCCTTCTGATGACCGTGCCCTTCGACATGCGTGATCGTCATCCCCGGGTATCCCACTTCCTTCAAAGCCTCCCTTACTTCGTCCAGTTTCTCTACCCGAATGATAGCCTCTATTTTCTTCATCTCTACCTACCTCGTCACGTAGAAATCCGGGTATGCAGGCGTGCCATGTTCAGAAATGTCCAGCCCCTCCAGCTCGACCTCCGGTGGGACCCTTATGCCAAACGCCTTGTCCATCGCCTTGAAGAGGATGAAACCCAGGCCAAATGCCCATAGTGCAGCCGTGCAGGCACCGATGAGCTGCGCGATCAGCTGCCCCGCGCCGCCCCCGTATAGGAGCCCTATGGCATGAGCGCCCTCCGTGGTATAGAGGCCATAGGTCCCATCGGCGAATATGCCAACGCTTATCAGGCCCCATAGACCGTTCACCCCATGAACGCTTACGGCACCCACCGGGTCGTCCACCCCCCTTGACTCCAGGAAGTAAACGCCCGCCACGACCAGCACCCCAGCGACAAGGCCTATCACAACTGCTGCCCACGCCTCCACCCAGGCACAGGGAGCGGTGATCGCCACGAGCCCTGCCAGGCAACCGTTCAGCATCATGCCAACATCCCACTTGCGTGTCATCCAGTATACTACCATGAGTGCAGCAAATGCTGCTGCAGCAGCGGCGAGGGTGGTGTTCACTGCAATCACCGAGATCCTGAGCTGATGCGCGGAGAACGTGCTCCCCGGGTTGAACCCGAACCAGCCAAACCAGAGAATAAATGTCCCCAGGGCAGCCAAGGTCATGCTGTGTCCCGGGATGGCTCTCGCTTTGCCATTCACAAACTTGCCGAACCTTGGTCCCAGCACAATCGCACCAGCGAGACCCACCATCCCCCCTATTGTGTGCACCACACCTGAGCCTGCGAAGTCGAGATGCCCCATGCCAAACGGCAACAGGGAGAGCCACCCGCCTCCCCAGGCCCAGTGTCCATAGACAGGATAGATGAGCAGGCTCACGACAGCGGTGTAGATGAGATATGCCGGGAACTTTAACCGCTCTGCAACTGCTCCGCTCACGATCGTCGCTGCCGTCGCGCAGAATACCAGCTGCCAGAAGAACGACAGGTACTTGCCCACATCATAGGCTTCACCGTGAAGGAACCAGCCGCTCGTCCCGATCAGCCCGCCCCAGTCAGCCCCCATCATGATCGCATAGCCTACCGCCATGAAGCACAGAGAGCCGATGACAAAATCGATGGTGTTCTTTGCCATCAGGTTCGTGGCGTTCTTCGCCCTGCAGAACCCGGTTTCGACCATGGCGAACCCGGCCTGCATGAACATGACGAGGAACCCGCAGACTAAAACCCAGACGTAGTCCACCGGGGCCTCTGGATTTTCTTTGAGCGTCTCTGCACCAGTTGGATCTGCACCCATGGCAGGGGCTGCCATTAGCCCCACCAGCGTGAGAACCAGAAGGACCTGAAGCACTCTTAGCTTCGTCAATCTCTCATCACCAGGAAATAATATTCCATCGTTCATTTATAAATATTTCTATTTTTTTTGTCTTTGGGATCCGATCTCCTGTCCCAGGGCTGTCGGTCGTATCCCCCCCGTTAATGTCATTTGAGACCCAATTTTCTACGATATAGCACGCCTCTCGCTCGAATGGGGGGATGTGACATTGCATCTTCATACAATAATTTTTTATAATAGAATGGAGAAAATATATTCCTATAACTGGAGGAAGGGAAGGAGCTGGTCGTCATGAAACTTATCCGAGCGATTGTCAGGCCGGAAACTGCACAGAGGGTTATCGATGCACTCGAAAAGAACGAGACCTATGGGATGACGCGGATGAACGTTACCGGCAGAGGGAAGGAGATGGGGCTCACTCTCGGAAAGGTCCGTTACACAGAAATTCCCAAGGAGATGCTCATGATCGAAGTTCCAGACCAGGCAGTGGCAAAGACAGTCACGGCAATAATGAATTCAGCCAGGACCCCTTCGAAGACCCCGGGCAGTGCAGGAGCCATTGGAGATGGAAAGATCTTCGTTTCTGATATCGTTGCATCCTATACCATCAGGACAGGCCAGGAAGACAGGGACAGTGAGTGACATGAAAGAGGTTATCGCCATTATCAGGACTGATGCTGTCGAATCGACCAAGAATGTCCTCGAGTCCGTGGGGATCAAGGCCATGACGTTCGCAGATGTGATCGGGCGGGGACGACAGAAAGGCGCGATACAGACCATGGACCCCGAGGCCACACTGAGGAGAAACGTTGGAGGATATATCCTCCACCAGCGCGGCGTGATCTCCGACGAAGAATATCCCAGGTGGGCCCCTCCGGTCGAGAAAGAGTTCGATCTGGGATTCGTTCCAAAGAAAATGCTGACCATGGTCCTACGGGACGCGGATGTCCCAATGGTCGTCCAGACTCTCATCAGAGCAAACCAGACAGGACAGCATGGCGACGGCAGGATCTTCGTATGCCCCGTCGGGGATAGCATCCGGATAAGGACAGGGGAGCGTGGTGACAAGGCCCTTTCTTAGAATATCCTTTTTTCCCTACCCTTGGTATCCAGAGGTCTTTTTGAACCAGTTCAAGTCAAGCATGATTGCGGTTGCATCGACGAGGAAGGTATGCAAACCATGTCTTCGTCTCCATTTGCAGTTGGAATTGAGGATGGCCGTGACCAGCGATATGAACTGCGAATCATCGGATCTGCTCAAAGTTCCATAGACCGAACCGGCAGAGGGAACCTCGTGGATGTCCATGAATTTTCGCAGTTTTCTCCTGTTTTTCAATTCCTGGACTACAAAAGAACATTCGACTGGGAAGAACATCGACACAATGGCAATCTTTACTGCCTCGATGACTGTCTTAATCGGTGTAATCTCGTATCTTGCAAATTCCTGCTGTGCGCGGCGAGCCGATACCAGTGCCAGGACCTGTCCCAGGGAAGACCATCTTGGGTCATTCCGTTCTATTAACAAGGGGGAGTGCATTTTTCTATCAAATATGTATTCCCCTTTGAGTACAACCAATTTTACGGTTTGTTCTTCGTTATTTTCGCATTTAGGGGTTTTCTCAAGTGTACTTTTACTCGATGTCGATGAATTGCATTCTAATCGTTAATTGAACTTTTTGTCAGTGTCTTTTTCGAGCCAATTAAGAGAGGGGGCTAATAGGGATTATTCCTGAAACTCACACGATGACTTGCGTTCACAGGCCCTTTCCTGATGAAAATCGCGAATGCGAGTCTCACACCGGAATGGCATATTTTCCTCCACCAGGTTCATGGTCGTTCCGGTAACGCTGTCCACCCGTTCCCATCTCACCGACTGGCAAGACCAGGAGTATCGCATTAATCGCATGGGCCCGGGGGATCCAGGGTCGAATATCCAGCCAGGCAAGGGACATCCAGGAGCCTTGAAACGTCTGCGAGAGGATGCAGGAACACCGTGCAGGAAGATGTGCACGCGGGGAGGACCCGACGTGCACAAAAGTGATGCTGAGAGTACCGGCCACACCTAACACGGGAGGGGTTATGAATATGTATGATAGTGCCGGTTCAATGCACGCACTCAACGGTAGGATCGGCGTGCCCTGGTCATGGGAGAGTGGGCGTGAGTGATGAACTGAAGGGAGATGGACGTGGAGGCGAAATCCACTATGGTTTTTCTGGATCTTTTCCACATCTGGCAGGCCAGGGGCATTCACTCGTTTCCGTCCGGGCAGCCCGCCGCTGTATCCCTGGAACCCTCCCCCCTGTCCCTGAGCACCTTCCCTGTCTCGTCGATCTCACCCCTGTATATGCGGGTGCTGGATATCCACTTCCCGTCCTCGGCGAGGACGCATGATATCTGGTGGATGTCGACCTTGCGGTGCCCCTTTTCGCTCCGCATGACGTTGATCTCGCGCCCGACCGGGAGCGTCTCCTCGCTCACGACGAGGGCGTCGAAATCTGTATCGAGCGTCAGCCCGTACTTGTCACTGAGCGGCTCGATGGAATATAGAGCCGGAAAGCCTTGCGAGCGGATAAACTCTTCGAGCACTCTTTTCCTTTCCTTGAACGGGCGCACGGGATGGACTTTTTGGGATGCGAAGGCATCGGTCGTCAGCCCGATGGTGACCACGCCGTCCCGCCCGGCGAGTTCGAAGGACCGGGTAATAAGCCTCTTGTGTCCATCGTGGAAAGGGTCGAAAGTTCCCCCGACCATAACCTTCATTGTGCGTGATAATGAATTTTTATTATTATTATGGCTGTTGGTAAAGCCGGAGCAGGTGACCGGTTCATCGCCGGAAACGCGACCGTCCTCGGCGACGTTGACATGGGGAATTCCGTGAGTGTCTGGTTCGGGGCAGTCGTCCGCGGCGACCGGGACAGGATTACTATTGGAGACCTGTCCAATGTCCAGGACAACGCCGTCATCCACACGAGCGAGGGGTTCCCGGTCCGCATCGGCAGCGAGGTCTCTATCGGGCACGGGGCGATCCTCCACGGGTGCACGATTCGGGACCGGGTCCTCGTGGGGATGGGGGCCATCGTCCTCAACGGCGCAGTCGTCGGCGAGGACACGCTCCTCGGTGCCGGGACAGTCGTGACCGAGGGGACGACCATCCCGCCGGGGTCTGTCGTCGTGGGTGTCCCCGGAAAGGTCATCAAGCAGGTCTCGGAGGAGCAGAAGGGGCATATCGTTCGGAACGCCTCTGTTTACTGGGAGATGGCCGGGAGGTACATGGATGCCTGACGTCGTTGTCATCGGGGGCGGAGTCTCCGGGATCCAGGCAGCACTCGACCTCGCAAACCACGGCATCGATGTCTACCTGGTCGAGAAGGAGCCGTCCATCGGCGGCCACATGGCGATGCTCGACAAGACATTCCCGACGAACGACTGCTCGATGTGCATCCTGTCCCCGAAGATGCTGGACGTGTACCGGCACCCACGCGTCCACACGCTGACCTGTGCGAGGGTCGTCTCCGTCTCCGGGAAACCGGGCGAGTTCCAGGTCACCATCAGGAAGACGCCCCGCTATATCGACGAGGAGAAGTGCAACGGGTGCGGCGACTGCATCTCCATCTGCCCGGTCGAAGTGTACAACCGGTTCGACGCGGGCCTCGGTGTCCGGAAGGCCATCTACAAGCCTCACAGCCAGGCGGTCCCGGATATCGTGGTCAAGGACCCGGACCACTGCATCGAGTGCGGGCTCTGCTACGATGTCTGTGGCGTGGAAGCGGTCCTGGAGGAGGACATGGAGAGGGACATAACGGTCTGTGCGACGAGTATCGTCATCGCGTGCGGGTACGAAGCCTTCGACGCCAGGAAGAAGGACCAGTTCCAGTACCTCGTCCTCCCCGACGTCGTCACGGGCCTCGAGTTCGAGCGGATGATGAATGCGAGCGGCCCGACGGGCGGAAAGGTCTGCCGCCTCTCCACGGGGGAGACGCCCGGCTCGGTCGTCTTCGTCCAGTGCGTCGGGTCGCGGGACATCCCTGCGGGCAGGCCCTACTGCTCGGGTGTCTGCTGCATGTATGCCATCAAGAACGCGATCCTGCTTCGGGAGAAGTACCCCGGCATC